>NZ_JBEZZF010000022.1:0-76699 GCF_040639055.1 Promicromonospora sp. NPDC023987
CTTCGTCGACGCACTCGGCCGGGTGGCCGGTGGCGCGACTGTGCTCGACCCCGAGGCTACCGACCACGTACCGGTCCCCCCGACCCGGCCCGGGGTCAGGCGCCCGCGCCGCCGTCGACCTTCAGGACCGCGCCCGTCACGTACGAGGCGCGGTCGCTGAGCAGCCAGGCGGCGGCCTCGGCGATCTCCTCGGGCTGGGCGCCGCGGCGCAGCGGGATCCCGGGCGTCATCTGGTCCATCAGCCCGGGAGTGTGCTCCTCCCAGGCCCGGATCATCTCGGTGTACGTGCCGCCGGGGGAGACCGCGTTGACCCGGATGCCCTCCGGCCCGTAGGTCACGGCGGCCGACTCGGTGAGGCTGTTCACGCCCCGCTTCATGGCGCCGTAGGCGGGCAGCACTGGGTTGGCGCGCAGGCTGCCGATGCTGGTGTTGTTGACGACGGCGCCCGTGCCCGCCGTGGCCCGGATGGCGTTGATCTCGGCGACCATGGCCAGCCACGGCCCGCGCAGGTTCACGGCGTAGAGATGGTCGAAGTCGGCCTCGGAGACCTGGTCGAGCGGCTGCGGCGGGGTAAACGTGGCGCCGTTGTTGAACGCGACGTCCAGGCGGCCGTGGAGCTCCACGACCCGGTCGACGGCGGCGCGCACGCTGTCGGCGTCCGACAGGTCCGCCACCGCGTGGTCCGCGGTGCCGCCCGCTGCCCGGACCTCCTCGGTCACCGCCTTCAGCTCCGACTCCGTGCGGGCCGTGAGGAACACGGCGGCGCCCTCGCGGGCGAACAGGCGGGCCGCGGCGGCGCCGATGCCGCGGCCGGCACCGGTGATGAACGCGACCTTGCCGGCCAGCAGACCGCCAGCCGTCGTAGGGGCGGATGCTGGGGTGGTTGATGTGCTCATGCCGACGAGCGTGCGCCCGGCGCCGCGGCCTATCCAGGCACCGCGGGTACCTGGCTACGGTCCCGGGGGCCGCCCATACTCGGGCTATGGACAGAGCCGAGCTGGCGACCTTTCTGCGCGGCAGGCGGGAGCGGATCCGCCCCGCCGACGTCGGCCTGCCCACCGGGCGGCGCCGTCGTACGCCCGGCCTGCGCCGCGAGGAGGTGGCGCAGCTCGCGTACATCTCCACCGAGTACTACACGCGGCTGGAGCAGGCCCGCGGCCCACGGCCGTCGCGTGAGGTGCTGGGCGGCCTCGCCCGCGCGCTGCGCCTGTCCGACGCCGAGCGCGACCACCTGCACCACCTCGCCGGGATGCCGCCCGGACCGCCTCCGGGGCCACCGCGGGAGGTACGGCCCAGCGTCCAGCTCATGCTGGACCGGCTGCCGCAGGCCGCGGCGTTCGTGACGTCCGCGGCCTCCGAGATCATCGCGTGGAACGGGCTCGCGGCCGCCCTCATGGAGGACTTCTCAGCGGTGCCGCCGCGCGAGCGCTACCTCCTGCGCCGGGCGTTCCTCCCGGACGCCTCCGGCAGGCGGAAGATGTACGGGGTGTCCGACCTCGAGGAGTTCGCCCGTGCCTCGACCAGCCGGCTCCGCGCCACGCTGGCACGGTATCCCGGTGACCCCGGCCTGACGGCGTTGCGGGACGAGCTCCTCGCGGGCAGCCGGTGGTTCACCGAGCTGTGGGCCGCGGCAGACGTGCGATCCGCCCCCGTGCTGCGCAAGACGTTCCAGCACCCGCTGGTCGGCCCGGTCACGGTCAACTGCGACGTGCTCGACCTCACCGACCGGGACCAGCACGTGGTGATCTACACGGCGGACCCCGGCTCGCCCTCCGAGGAGGCGTTGCGGCTCCTGTCGGTGGTCGGCACGCAGCAGATGACCGCCCCCACATAGCGCGGCAGACGCCGGGCTATGTGCGCGCCGCCCGCTCCGCGATCCCGAGCACGAGCAACTTCCGGGTCCAGTTCCGCCGCTTGGCCGGCACCTCCCCGCAGGAGTACCGCAAGACCTTCCGTGGGGGAGCCTGGCCTCCGGCGCGGCGGTCAGGCCGCCAGGCCGACGGCCAGGGCGATGACGCCCAGCAGCGGGACGAGGCCCTGCTTGAGCGCCGCGCCCCGGGCGGGCGGTTGATCGGCAGTATGTCAGGAGATCGGCACCTCGGGCTGCCGATCTCCTGACGTTCTGCCGACCACGTACCCGTCCCGCCTACCCGGGGCCCGGGTCAGGTGCCGGGAATAGCCGGCGCTTCTTCGTGGCTCCGCTACGTATGGAGTGGGAGATGACGACGCTGAGGCGCGAGTGGATGCCTGCCGGCGCGAGCGCGTCCGGTCCACGCGGCCTCTGGGCACTGGTCCTGACCGGGGCGGCGACGCTCGAGACCGCCGGCGGCCGCAGCAGGGTGCTGCCTGGCGGAGCGTTGCTCGTCGACGCCCGGACCGCGCACCGGCTCACGGCCGACATCGAGACCGAACTCGTGCACGGCGACCTGTGGCAGAACGCGCCGTCCGCCGTGCTGCCGAGCCCGCTGGTCGTGCCCGGGTTCAGCGAGCGGCAGCGCGGCGTCGTCGCGCTGGTGACCACCTGCCCGCTCGAGGTGAAGTGCGGCAGGGACCTCTTCGCGGCGAGCTACGCCGGCCTCATCGGGGCAGCGATGTCGGCCCTGTGGCTGGAGGACGCGACCGGCACCGACCGCCTCGACCGCGGCGCCGACGCGAACGCAGCCGCAGAGATCGACGCAGCAGCCGACGCGGAGGTCGCCCAGGTGGTGGCCGCGCTGGCGGCCCGGCCGGAGGAGCCGTGGACCCTCGACGGGATGGCCGGCCTGGTGCACCTGTCGCGCTCCGCGCTGACCGAGCGCTTCCGCCGCGCGACCGGACACAGCCCCATGCGGATGCTGCGGGACGTGCGGATGTACCGGGCGCGCACGCTGCTGACCGACGGCCACCTCCCGGTCACGCGGGTGGCGTTCGAGGTGGGGTACGGCTCCGTGGCCGCGTTCAGCCGGGCGTTCACGGCTGACCACGGCGTCTCGCCGCTCGGCTGGCGGGCCGCTCGTGTTCCGTCTCCGGTGCGGCCCGCCAGACCCTGGGTGCCATCGGTCCCGCCCGGCAGGTCAGGTGCGGGGCGTCCGCAGGAAGGTCCAGCCAAGTCCGGCGGCCACCGCGGAGACCGCACCCACCACCAGCAGCAAGCGGACACCGTGTCCGTCCAGTAGCGCGCCACCGAGAGCTGCCCCGACGGTTATCGCGATCTGGAAGGCCGTGACCTGCAGGGATATCGCGGACTCGGACCGCTCGGGCTCGACCCGGGTCACCCAGAGCTGCGTGAGCACGGGGATCATGCTGAACGAGAAGCCCCACAGGACCACCGCGACGGCCAGTACCGGCACAGTAGCGGCGGCCGCCGTGAGCAGCAGCGCGGCCGCGACCACGAACGGCGCCACCGCGACCATCGGCCGCAGCCAACGCGCGAGGAATCCGGCCAGGACCGTGCCGACCAGGCCGCCGAGACCCCACGCCAGCAGGAGCCATGAGGTGGCCGCCGGGTCCACGCGGTCGATGGCGATGCGGATGAAGGGGAACGCGGCGAAGTTGGCGAAGGCGACCAGCCCCACACAGCCGATACCTGCCATCAGTCGTCCGTTGCGCACCGCCTCGCGCAGCATCCGTAGACCTGCCGCCGGGTGGGCAGGGACGGACGGCAGGGTCAGCGCGAGCGCGGCTGCGCCGAGCACGGTGAGGACCGCGGAGCCGCCGAACGTCGTCCGCCAACCGACAGCGTCGCCCACCACGGAGGCGAGCGGTACGCCGACCACGGTAGCGATGCTGACCCCGAACGCGAGGGCCGACGAGACCACGGGTGCTCGGCCGGGCACGGCGTGCATGCCTGCTCCGAAGGCGAACGACCAGTACCCGGCGAGCGCGACGCCGAGCAGGAACCGGCCGGCCAGCAGGACGGCGAAGCTCGGCGCGACGGCGACCACCAGGTTCGACAGCGCAGCGGTCGCGAGCAGAGCGATGAGCACCGTGCGGCGGTCTGCCCGGGGGAGCAGCACCGCGATGCTCGGTGCGGTGAGCGCCCCGGCGATCGCGGTCGCGGCAACGGCAAGGCCTGCGGTTCCCTCGCTGACTCCGATGTCGGCCGCGAGGGTCGGCAGCACGCTCGCGGGCAGGAACTCGCTCAGTACCACCATCCCGATCCCGAACGAGAGCGCGATGACCGGAATCCAGCTCGGGCTGCTCCGCCGCGCGATCTGCCGGGAACCGTCCGGTGTCGCGTCGGCCGGAGAGCTGGGCGGTGTGCT
Organism: Promicromonospora sp. NPDC023987; assembly: GCF_040639055.1. Lineage (NCBI taxonomy): Bacteria > Bacillati > Actinomycetota > Actinomycetes > Micrococcales > Promicromonosporaceae > Promicromonospora > Promicromonospora sp. NPDC023987. The sequence continues at coordinate 4,245 of NZ_JBEZZF010000022.1, forward strand.
CAGCGAGGTGCTCTGTGTGGGCATGGGCCCAGCCTGTGTGCCACGGGCACGGACCGGTTGATCCCACGGCGGTAGCTGTTGATCGACCGGCCGCGGCCGATCAGTCCCTCGGGACCGCCGCCCGTTCCTGCCGCCACGCCCGGATGCCCGCCACCACCGACGCGGCGATGACCACGCCCGCCACGACGTACGCGATGGGACGCACCGACGGGTTCGACGCCGCGAAGTAACCGAGCACGGTGATCAGCACCGCCCAGCTCAGCGCCCCGAAGACGTTCGCGGTGAGGAACTTCGCGTACGGCATGCGGGCCACGCCGGCGATCACCGGGACGAACACGCGGGCCCACGGCATGTAGCGGCCGATCACGACCGACCACCACCCGAACAGGTCGTAGAACTTCTCGGTCCGGGCCACGGCGGCCTGCACCCAACGCCCCTTCCGGGACTCCAGGTACGGCCGCCCGTACCTGCGGCCCAGCAGGAACGCGACCTGGTCGCCCGCCACCGCCGCGACGCCGACGCCGATCGCCAGCACCCAGATGTCGATCCGGTCGGTGCTCCCTGCCACGATCCCCGCGCCGAACAGCAGGCCGTCGCCGGTCAGGAACGGGATGAAGACGCCGACGAAGAACGCCGTCCCGACGAACACGAGGCCCCAGACCACCAGGTAGAACGTGAGGGGACCGAGCACGTCGAGCCAGCCGGCGACGTCGTCGGACACCGTGGTTCTGATCATCGAGGGCACCCTCCGGTCCGGACAGGAAAATCCTGGTAAGGACACCCTAAGGTGTTGCGCCCCCTGGCTCGGCCACCGGTCAGGCACCCGGCCGGTCGACGACCCGGGACATCACCAGCGCCGTGCGCGTCTTGACCACGTGCGTGACGGTCCGGATGCGTTCGACGACGTGCTCGACCTGTTCCATGTTCGCCGCCATGACGTGCACCATCGCGTCGGCGTCGCCGGTCACCGTGGAGACGCGCACCACCTCGGGGATGGGGGCGAAGTCGCGCTCGAGCACGGCCGGCGACACGATGCCGGAGCAGAAGATCTCGACGTACCCCTCGAGGGTCCAGCCCATCGCCTGCGGGTCCACGCGTACGGTGAAGCCGGCGATCTCCCCACGGGCGATCATGAGGTCCACCCGCCGCTTCACGGCGGGGGCGGAGAGGCCGACGACGCTGCCCACCTCCTGGTACGTGGCGCGACCGTCGCGCAGCAACTCTCCGACGATCGCGCGGTTCACGGCATCCATGAACGAATCGTTCAGTACATCAGGCGATTGCGCAAGAAACCGTGGCTGAATGCGCAACGGATGCGTGGCTGTTGTGAATCGGTCCGGACGTAGCCTCACGACATGACGCAGACCACCGCGATGCCGCAGACCACCCCCCAGCGGACCGCCACACCGCGGCACTACCTCATGTGCCCGCCCACGTACTTCGACGTCGTCTATGCCATCAACCCCTGGATGGACCCGTCCTCGCCGGTCGACCCCGCGAAGGCCCTCGCGCAGTGGGAGGTGCTCCGCGCCACCTACGAGGCACGCGGACACCGGGTCGACGTCATCGAGCCGGAGCCCGGCCTGCCCGACATGGTCTACGCGGCCAACGGCGGGATCGTCGTCGGCGGACGGGCGCTCGCCGCCCGGTTCACCTACCCCGAGCGTGCCGCGGAGGGCCCCGCGTACGACCGCTGGTTCGACACCGACGCCGCCGCGCCCTATCGCCGGCTCGGCGAGGCCGTCGAGACCATGGAGGGCGAGGGCGACCTGCTGCTCATCGGCAAGACGCTGCTCGCGGGCACCGGCTTCCGCACCACGCCCGCCGGCCACGCCGAGGTGGCCGAGCGCCTGGAGCTCGCCGAGCAGGGGATCGAGCTGGTCCCGCTCGAGCTGGTCGACCCGCGCTACTACCACCTCGACACGGCCCTCTCGGTGCTCGACGACGGCGCCGTGTCCGGCGAGACCGTCGTCGCCTACCACCCCGAGGCCTTCAGCCCCGCCGCTCAGGAGACCCTGGGCCGCCTGTTCCCCGACGCGATCCTCGTCGGCGCGGAGGATGCGGCCGTGCTCGGCCTGAACGTCGTCTCCGACGGGCTGCACGTGTTCCTCAGCGAGCGCGCCCGCGACTACGCCGACGCGCTCAAGGAGCGCGGGTTCGTCCCCGTGGGCATCGACCTGTCCGAGATCTTCAAGGGCGGCGGCTCGGTCAAGTGCTGCACGCTCGAGCTGCGTCCCGACGCCGCTGCCGCCACCACCGAGGAGTCCCAGCGATGACCACAGTTCCGTACCTCGACGTCGCCGCCACCGCACGCTGGGTGGCCCGGCGCGGCCCCGAGGCCGCCATCGCGGCGCTCACCGACGCCCTAGAGCGCGACTTCGCGCGCTGGCCCGAGCTCGACAAGCGGCCGCGCATCGCCTCGCACTCGAAGGAGGGCGTCATCGAGCTGATGCCTACCTCCGACGAGGAGACCTACGGGTTCAAGCTGGTCAACGGGCACCCGCTGAACCCCGTGAACGGCTTCCAGACGGTGACGGCGGTCGGCATGCTCGCCTCCGTCGGCAACGGCTACCCGACGTTCCTCGCCGAGATGACGCTGCTCACCGCGCTGCGCACCGCGGCGACGTCGGCGCTGGCCGCCCGGTACCTCGCACCGGCCGGGTCGCGCACGCTGGCCCTGATCGGCTGCGGCTCGCAGGCCGAGTTCCAGGCCCTCGGCATGCGCGCGGAGCTCGGCATCGAGACGCTGCGCGTCTTCGACGTCGACCCGCTCGCCATGGAGAAGCTGGCGGGGCACGCGAAGGCGCTCGGCTTCGACGTCGTCCTGGCCGACGACGCCGCTGACGCGGCCCGCGGCGCCGACGTGATCACGACGTGCACCGCCGACAAGCAGAACGCGACGGTGCTGCACGACGCCGACGTGTCCGGCGGCGTGCTCATCAACGCGATCGGCGGCGACTGCCCGGGCAAGACCGAGCTGGACCCCGCGATCGTCGCTCGGGCGAGCGTGTTCGTGGAGCTCCCCGAGCAGACCCGCATCGAGGGCGAGATCCAGCGTCAGGCGGCGGACTTCCCGGTCACCGAGCTGTGGGAGGTCGTCACCGGCGCCGCGCAGGGGCGGCGGAGCCAGGACGAGCTGGTCGTGTTCGACTCGGTCGGGTTCGCCGTGGAGGACTGGACGGCCCTGAAGTTCGTGCTGGAGGACGTGACGGCGAACGCGCCGGAGCTGCTCCAGCACCTCGACCTGATCGCCGAGCCGACCAACCCGAAGGACTTGTACTCCCTGGTAGCCGAGGCCTGACACGTCGTTGAGTGCTGGATATTTGCCCCTCCAGGAGCCTGAAGAGGGCGAATATCCAGCACTCAACGGTCAGAGGAGGTCCGCGCGCAGCGCCGGCTCCTTCTCGAACCCGTGGAACGGGTGCACCGGCGCGGCCAGCCGGTGGTGGCCCAGCCGTAGCAGGTTCTGGTCGACGCCGCCGGGCGTGAGCATGAGCATCCAGTCGGCCGCCATGTCGTACAGGTCGGGCTCCAGATAGCCGATCTTGACCACCACGACGTCCGTGCCGCGCGGGTCCAGGCCCAGCACCGTGAAGTCAGACTCCAGGTGGTACGGCTTGCGCCGCTCGGTGAGGATCACGCGCAGGCCGCCCACGCGGACCACCGCGACGATCCCGGCGTCGGGATCGCCCTCGCTCACGTGCTCGACGACGCCGTGCAGCCGGACCGGTCCGTTGGGACCGTCGTCGACCCGGGCGCCGGCCTCGACGTCGACCACGGCGCCCGCGCCGTGCTCGGCCCAGGCCTTCGCGGCCTCGCGCGTGGCCGCGGCGTCCGGCAGCGCGGCGTAGATTGCGGTGCGCCTGCCGTTGGGGGCTCCGTCGCCGGGGGACTCGCCGCCGGGGGGCCCGCCGTCGTCCGAGACCGCGGCGAAGGCGGGCTCGGCCAGCAGTCGCGCGAGCGTCCAGGTCACGTCGCCGGCGCCGCCCGCCGTCGGGTTGTCGCCCGAGTCGGACAGGAAGAACGGACGCGCGGTGCTCGCGAGGGCCGTCGCCACGCACTCCGCGTACGGGGCGGCGGGCGCGACGAAGGCGAAGTCGTCGCGAGCGTCCCAGTACCGGCGGGCAAGCCGCTCGGCCTCGCGCACGATCACCTCTTCGTCGTCGCCCGTGACGACGACCGCGGCCCGGCAGCTCGGCTCGTCGGCCCACGCGTACCCGACCCAGAGCGCGGCGTCGACGACGCCGGGCAGCTCGGCCACTTGGGCGACGTCGGCGTAGATGCTGCTCGCGGGCTCCAGCCGGGTGCTCGTCCTCTCGCCAGGAAGCAGCAACGGCACCTGCAGCCAGGCCTTCTTCGGTGCACCGCCCTCACGAAGTCGGGAGAGCAGGTTCGCGGCCCCGCGCTCCCGCGTCTCCCACACGTCCTCGTGCGGGGCCGTGCGGTAGCACGTGATCAGGTCGCTCACCTCGGCCAGCTCCCGCGGCACGTTGCCGTGCAGGTCCATGGTGGTGCTGATGAGGGCCCCCGGCCCCACGGTGGCGCGCACGGCCGCCGCGAGATCCGCCTCGGCGTCGTCCCGCCCGACGACCGTCATCGCCCCGTGGACGTCGAGCAGCACGCCGTCGTAGGGGCCCTGCTCGGCCTGCTGAGCGCGCAGGGTCGCGACGATCTCGTCGCGCACCGACTCGTAGACGCTCGCCGGGACGGCGCCGCCGGGCAGGGAGCGTGCGTGCAGCACGCCGGTCCAGGCTGCGGCGTCGCGCAGGGGAGCGCCGTCGGCGAGGAACGGGTAGTGGGCAACCAGGTCGGCACCGCGGCGGAGCGTGAACGCCTCCCACCCGGAGCGGTGCGGAGAGAAGGTGCTGGACTCGATCGACATCCCGGCGATCGCCACCCGTGGGCGGGCAGTCGTCATGGTGGTCCTTCCGGTTCGTGGCCGGCGCGCGAACGACCCCTACATCGTGCACGCGATCGTCGGCGTGTCGCGTGCACGATGTAGGGGTCGCCTCCTTGGGCGGTGCCGCTACGGCAGGGTCCAGCGCTGGACCGTGCTCCCGTCGCAGTTGGCGATCTCTGTGCGGGTGCCGTCGTTCTGCGCCCGCCCGACCGGCTGCAGGCAGCGGCCCGACTGCGGGTTGCGCAGCGCCTGGGTGCCGCTCGTGTGGGCCCACTGCTGGGCGCCGGTCCCGTTGCACTCCCAGAGCTGGACGGCGGTACCCGCCGCTGTGCCGCCGCCTGCGACGTCGAGGCACTTGCCGAGCGCTCGGACCGTGCCGTCCGAGCCGACGGTCCACTGCTGCGCCTGGTTACCGTTGCAGTGCGCGAGCTGGACGGGCGTGCCGTTGGCCGTCCCCGCGCCCGCGACGTCGAGACAGATGCCGTTGCTCGCGGTCACCGTCCCGGTGGAGCCGCCACCGCCGCCGCCCGTCGAGTCGTAGACGCGGACGTAGTCGACGACCATCTGCTGCGGGAACTGCGTGGTTCCGTCGGGGTAGCCGGGCCAGTTGCCGCCGACGGCGACGTTCAGGATGAAGAAGAACGGCTGGTTGAAGACCCACGGGTTGCTGCCGGTGTTCGCCGTGGTGAAGGTCTGGTAGGCGTTGCCGTCCACGAGCCAGGTGATGGAGTTGGGGCTCCAGTCGATGGCGAACGTGTGGAAGTCGTCGGCGAACGACCAGCCCTGCGGGTGCTGGTAGTGCCCGGTGATGGGGTTGCCGCCGGAGTAGCCCGGGCCGTGCAGGGTGCCGTGCACCAGATGGGGCTCCCTGCCGATGTTCTCCATGATGTCGATCTCGCCCGAGCTGGGCCACGGCGTACCGGGGAACTGGCCGCCGAGCATCCAGAACGCGGGCCAGATGCCCTGCCCCCTGGGGATCTTGATCCGCGCCTCGAGGTGCCCGTACTGCGGCTGGACCTTGCCCTTGGTCGTCATCCGCGCCGAGGTGTACCCGCCGTTGCCGTCCTGGCGGGCGGTGATGACGAGGTTCCCATTGCCGTCCAGCGCCGAGTTCTGCCGGGAGGTCGTGTAGTTCTGCAGCTCGTTGTTGCCCCAGCCGCCGGCTCCGGTCTCGTGGTTCCAGTTGGCGGCGTTCGGGGCGGCGCCCGCCGGCCCGTCGAACTCGTCCGACCAGGTCAGCGCGGCGGCAGCGGTCGAGGTGGCGGACGAGGTCGAGCCCTTGTCGGGTGCCGGCCCGGCGTCGGGCGCCTTGGCCGTCGCCGCAGAGGCGACGAGCGAGACCGACAGGACCAGGGTCAGTGCGGCGGTCGCTGTCAGGACAGTGCGGGTCGTGCGGTGTCTCGTGCTTCTCGTGCTACGCATCGAACGCTCCTTCGCGAACGTGTTCCTCCGCCGCACGGAGCCGCGCGACAGGCATGATTGCGGCAGTCGCGCGTGCACTCCGGTGTGCGACGGCGGTGCGCAAGAGCTGACGAGCGCTCACGAGAAGTATTCGACGCGATGCGGCGCCGCACAACGTCCTGACCAGTACATAAGGGTTTTCCCGGACGCCGTCCCACGCTCCGTCCGGCGAACGTCCGCCTCGACCATGCGGTTACGACTGCTTCCGGGCCTCGGATCAAGCCCAAACGCATTCTCGAAGCGGACCTCGCCCGACGGCGCCCCCGACAGCCGACGGCGCCCGGCCGCAGGGAGCGGTCGGACGCCGTCGTGGTGCCGCTGAGGTGATCAGGCGGCGGTGGTGACCTCGATGCGCTGCGGCGTCGTGCCGGCGAAGACGCCGGGGACGCTGACCGTCAGCACGCCGGCGTCGTAGGACGCGCGGACGGCGTCGCCGTCCACGGTCTTCGGCAGCGTGACGGTGCGCCGGAAGGAGCCGAAGCGGACCTCCGAGACGCGGCGGCCCTCGGACTCCTCCGAACGCTGGTCCTTGCGCTCGCCGCGCACGACGAGCTTGCGGCCCTCGACCTCGACCGTGATGTCGGTGACCGGGTCGACGCCCGGCAGGTCGAGGCGGGCGACGAGGTCCTCGCCCTCGCGGTAGACGTCCGCCGCGGGCACCGGGCCCTCGGCGACGGCCGCCTGCGGGCTCCACGGGTCGCGGAGCCAGGTCTGGGTGAACGGTGAACGGGTCAGAACGGTGGTCATGATGTTCTCCTCCGGAAGGGGTTGATGACCGGTTCAACCTGAGTCGACCCGACTCAATTTCCGAGTTCGCCGACGGCGGACGGCGACACGTCGGGAGTCAGTGGCGCGTGAGCGTCAGGGTCGCCCCACCGTCGTCCGCGGCCACCGTGAGCTCCGCCGCGCCGCCGATCGGGAGGGTGAGCAGCGGGCTGGTGTGTCCGAAGTCCACGCCGGCCAGCACGGGCTTGCCGCGCAGCGCGGGCTGGCGCGCGACGATCTCGTCGAGCGCCGCGCGGGTCACGCCGGAGCTGTCCTGGAACCGGCCGATCACGAGCCCCGTGACGCCGTCGGCGTCGGGCAGCTGGAGCAGCGAGGTGAGGTTGCGCGCGACGTGCGCGGCGTCGGACTCGAAGTCGTCCTCGAGGAAGAGGAGTGCACCGTCGAGCGACGGCATGTACGCGGTTCCCTGCAGCAGGTGCAGCGTGGAGAGGTTGCCGCCGACGATCCGGCCCGAGGCGTGCCCGGGGCGCAGCGACCACCAGCCCTCGTTCGCGACGGGGGTGCGGGCGTCCTGGTCCATGAACCACGTGTCGTCGGTCCAGGCCTGCGACGGTTCGACGGCGATCGGGGTGTCCGCCATGACCGCGGCGCGGAACCAGTCCCCGGTCGGCTCGAAGTGGTCGCGCATGCCCCAGCTCGACCAGTGCGGGCCCGAGTAGGTGACCAGGCCGGTGCGGGCGAGGATCGCGTTCTGCAGCGCCGTGATGTCCGAGTACCCGCAGAAGACCTTCGGGTTGGCCGCGATGAGGTCGAAGTCCAGGTGGGGGAGCAGCTCGTTGCTGTTGAACCCGCCGATCACGGTGACGATGCCGGCGACGGAGGGGTCGGCGAACGCGGCGTGCAGGTCCGCCACGCGGTGCTCGATCGAACCGCTGCGGAACCGGTCGTCCTCGTCGACGTGCGCGCCGAACGTGAGGGTGAGTCCCATGGTGGCGAACCGCTCGTCGATCCACCGCGTGTTGTCGTGCTCCATGATCATCGCCCGCGACCTGGCGGGCGCGACCACCCGGACGGTGTCGCCGGCGCGGAGCCTGGGCGGGAGGACGGTCTCTGCGTGCTCTGACATGGCCTGAGCCTAGGGCCGTGACGCCGCCGTTCTGGTGCGGGTGCCGCGGACCGGCATCCGGGGCGATGATGGAAGGGTCCGCAACGACGCGAGGAGGACCCCATGAAGGCAGCAGTGGGCGACCGGATAGTCACGGCCTCGGGTGTGGTCGGCGGTGCGGTCCGCGACGGCGTGGTGACCGAGTGCCCCCATCCCGACGGCTCGCCGCCCTACCGGGTGAGGTGGTCGGACACCGGAGAGGAGACGCTCGTCTACCCCGGCGCGGACACCGTCGTCGACCCGGAGGCCCGGGCAGCGCTCGGCGTCCCGGGTGAGCCGGCGGGGCCTGGCGAGCCGCGGCAGGGGCGCGCGCTCACCTGGGACGTCCGGATCACGGTGGTCGAGTCAGGCGGCAGCACGACGGCGGAGGCCACCGTGATGAACGGCCCGTCGGACGCGCTGCGCGGCGTCGGGCACGCCAGGAAGGCGCCGGAGGACCCCGAGGTACCGCTGATCGGCGACGAGCTCGCCGCCGGCCGGGCGCTGCGACGGCTGGCCGACCGGCTGCTCGCCGTCGCGGAGCAGGACGTCTCGGCGGCGGTCGGGCACAAGGCGCACGTGCACCGGTAGTGCCGCGGGACCGCTATGCCAGGATGCCGGAGGCGTCCAGCGCGTGCCGCACCTCGGTGTCGAGCCACGGCACGATGCCTTCCCACGTGGTGCGCCACGAGATGCCGCTGACCGTGCTGCCGTCGGGGAACGACTCGATGTAGTCGGCCTGGAGCACGCCGAAGTTGTCGCACCAGAACGCGTTGGCGGGGCTGCCGTCGAGGAGCTGGTCGATGCGCATCGCCGACGTCGAGACGCCGTCGGGCAGCAGGAGCGGCTGGGTGTCGGTACGGACCAGCAGGGCGTGCTGCGTGCGTGTCGGGTCGGCGTCGTCGAGCTGGGTGTACTCGACCCACGCGCCCACCGTCGCGAGCTCCAGCACCAGGAGGTATCGCGCGAACGACGGCACGCCGTCCCCGACCCCGGGCGGCAGGTCGGCGCGCTCGAACACGACGTCCACGCCGCCGGGCTCACGCTGCAGGGAGTAGCGCACCCAGCGGCGCACGTCGCCCTCGAACTCGACCCGCTGCCGGGCCCGCAGCACGACGCCTGGCGTCGGGCGCATGGCGAGCACGGAGTCGAGCACCCGCAGGCCGGCGTGGGTCTGTGACTCCCGGCGCACGAGAGCGCCGTCCGGGGTGGTCCCGTTGTTGCTCAGCGCGTGGATGTGCATGCTCGATTCTGATGCCCGGTACGGTCCCGGCGCCAGAGCGCGCGGCGCGTCGGACCCCGGTGTGCTTTGCCCCCGGTGTGCCAGGTAGGTTGCGGACATGAGCGAGCGCGTTGACGTGGAACAGCATCGGGCCGACGTCGCGGAGCTCCTCGCGGAGCTCGCGGACCGGCCCACGGAAGAGGTATCCATCCACCGGGAGGTGCTCGGGCGGGTCCTGGCGCGCGACGTCGTCGCGCCGGCGCCGCTGCCCCGCTTCCGCAACTCCCAGATGGACGGGTTCGCGGTGCGTGCGGCCGACGTCGCCTCGGCCGGCCCGGGCACGCCCGTCACCCTGCCCGTCGCGGGGGACGTGGCCGCGGCGCCGGGCGAGCCGGTTCCGCTGGAGCCGGGTACCGCGGTCCGCATCATGACCGGCGCGCCCGTACCCGAGGGCGCTGACGCGGTGGTCCCCGTCGAGGACACCGACCACGTGACCTTCAACGGGATCCATGACGACTCGGTGACGAAGGTCGAGGTGCTGCGCGGGCGCGACGCCGGGGAGTTCGTCCGGGAATCCGGGTCGGACGTCGCCGAGGGCGCCGTCGTGCTGCGCGCCGGGACGGTGCTGGCGCCGCACCACGTGGCGGCGGCCGCCGCGTGCGGCATCGCCCGGCTGACGGTCCGCGTGCCGGTGTCCGTGGCCATCGTGTCCACGGGGAGCGAGCTCGTCGCGCCGGACGGCGAGCCCGGCCCCGGCCAGATCTGGGACGCGAACGGTCCGGCCCTCGCGGCCGCGGTCCGGGCAGCGGGCGGGCGGGTCGGCCTGCGCCTGACGGTCCCCGACGAGCCGGTGATCGTGCGGATGGGCCTGGAACGGGCGGCGGCACTGTGCGATGTCGTCGTGACGACCGGCGGAGTCAGCCAGGGGGCGTACGAGGTGGTCAAGGAGGCGCTGCCGGAGGTCACCTTCCGCTCGGTGGCCATGCAGCCCGGCGGTCCGCAGGGCCTCGGAAGGGTCGCGGGCAAGCCCGTGCTGGCCTTCCCGGGCAACCCGGTCAGCGCGCAGGTCTCGTTCGTCGTGTTCCTCCGCGACATCCTGCGGCAGGCGGGCAGCCTGCCGCCCCTGGCGCCGGTCCCTGCGGTGCTCGACGCCGCCGTCGGCTCCCCGGAGGGAAAGCGGCAGCTGCTGCGCGGACGGTGGGTCGACGACGCCGGTGCCGGCGCGCGGGTCGCCGTGGTCGGCGGGCCGGGGTCGCACCTCGTGGCGTCGATGGCGGCCGCGGACGTCCTGATCGACGTCCCCGCCGCCGCGACCACCCTCGCGGATGGCGCCGAGGTGACCACGTGGGCGCTGTGACGCCGCACGAGGTCGTGCGAGTGTCGCAGGACGTGCTCGACGACGCCGTCGGGCGGGCCGTCGAGGCGGCGGTGGCGGATCCGGAGTGCGGTGCCGTGGTCACGTTCCGCGGCGTGGTGCGCGACGACGACGGTGGCCGTGCCGTCACGAGCCTCGACTACGAGGCGCACCCCGATGCGACGGGCGTTCTGCGAAAAGTGTGCCAGGCCGTGGCGGCCGAGACGGGGCTCCGGGTGGCCGCCACCCATCGGTACGGGCATCTCGAGGTCGGGGACGTCGCACTCGTGGCGGCGGCGTCGGCCGGACACCGCAAGGAGGCGTTCGAGGCGTGCTCCCTGCTGGTGGAGCGCATCAAGGCCGAGGTGCCCATCTGGAAGAAGCAGCAGTTCACCGACGGCGAGTCGGAGTGGGTCGGCCTGTAGGTGCTGGATGGACGCGTGGGCCGAGACGCTGTGCACGGTGTCGGCGTTCAGGGGCCGAGCAACGCGAGCGGGACGACGGCGACGCCGTCAGGACGACGGTAGGCGAACTCGCCGGTCGTGATGACCACTCGGTCCGCCAGACGGTCACCGATCTGCTCTTGGAGCCAGTTGAGGTGCCGGACATCCTTGTCGGTGATCGTGGCCGATAGTTTGACCTCGATGGCGACGACTTGCCGGTCCTCTCCTTCGACGATCAGGTCTACCTCGTGATCTGTGTTCTTTGTGCGGAGGTGGCCGACCTCCGCGTCGATCGCGCCGGCGTAGACACGCACGCTCTGCGCGGTGAGTGACTCGAAGAGTGCTCCAAGCCAGGTCCCCGTCTGCGCCGAGACCCGTGTCCCCTCGCCGCGTAGCAGGCCAGGTTTTCCGACTCCGACGAGGCGAGCGGCGATCGCAGGGTCGACGAGGTGGTGCTTGGGGGCGTGGGTGAGGCGCTTGAGAGTGTTGAACGTAGGTATCCAGGCCGGAATCGGGTCGAGGACGAAGATCCGCTGCAAGTGCTCGCGGTAGTTGTCGGCAGTTCCCCGTGCCGGCTTGTCGGCTTCGCCGGCCGTGGCGGCGTCCAGGATCGTGGAGTACGAGGTGTCGGTGGCGGTGGCGGCACCGTACGCGGTGAGCCACGACTTGAGGGCGTTCGGCCGTCGCACGACGACACCGTTTTCGGGGAGCTCTCGCTCCACGATTCGTGTCACGTAGCTGTCCAACTGGATCCTGCGGGCGCGCTCGGGAAGCTCTCGAATACCGGGGAATCCCGACCGAAGGATCTCGTCGGTGTAGGCCGGCAAGTCGATGGCGGTGCGACCACTGATCTCCGGCCGTCCACCCTGGAGTAGGGGCGCGAGTGAGACTGTCGGCTCGCTTAGGCCGCGCTCGGAGAACGCGAGGGGGCGCATCGGGAAGCTGACGATGCGCCCGGCTCCCGAATGGATTCTCACTCCGGGTGGGATGCCGGCCGATCCGGCCAACAGGAACTGTCCGCCAGCACTGTCGTCGTCGACGGCCCGCCGTACTCGATCCCATACGGATGGCTCAAGCTGCCATTCGTCGATGAGCACTGGCGGTAGCGCCTGAACCACGTAGTCAGGGTTACCTTCGAGCACCTCGCGCTGGCGAGGCTCGTTGAGCGTGAGGACCGTCTCTGCTCGCTGGCTGGCAGTAGCCGTTTTTCCCACGCCCTTGGCTCCCTCCAGGGCAATCGCGGCCAAGTGGGGGAACAGTTCGTCGAGGAGATCGTCGACGATCCTGCGCTGGTATGCCATCCCCTGAATTTAGCAGTTGGACGGGGTTCTATTGAGCATATCGACGCGTTCCTACTGTGCAAACAGACGGGGTGCCATTGTGCGACTCGACGACCCTGCTCAGCCGCCGATGGCGCCCATGCTGCGCTCGGTGGCGGCGAACGCGTCGGGGGCCAGCTCGACGGCGTCGCTGCCGTGCGCGCGGGGCTTGGCCCACATCGCGGCCCGCCAGGCGTCGCCGACCTCGTCGTCCGTTGCGCCGTTGCGCAGTAGCGCCTTCAGGTCCGTCTCCTCGTTGCCGAACAGGCAGGACCGCACGGTGCCCTCGGCCGTCAGCCGGGTGCGGTCGCAGGCGCCGCAGAAGGAGCGGGTCACCGACGCGATGATGCCGACGGTGGCGGGCCCGCGGTCCACGAGCCATTCCTCCGCCGGGGCTGACGGGTCCTCGCGGCCCGCAGGGGTCAGGGTGAACCGTTCGCCGAGCCGGCTCAGCAGGTCGGCCGCGCTCACGACGTCGTCGCGCGTCCACTGCCCGTCCGCGTCGAGCGGCATCTCCTCGATGAAGCGCAGGTTGCAACCGTGCTCGACGGCCCACGCGAGCAGGTCCGCGGCGCCCGCGAGGGTCTCCGGCAGGAGCACCGCGTTGATCTTGACCGGGGCCAGGCCCGCCGCGAGGGCCGCCCGGATCCCGGTCAGCACGTCGTCCAGGCGGTCCCGACGGGTCAGGGTCGCGAACGCCTCCCGGTCCACCGTGTCGAGCGAGACGTTGACCCGGTCGAGCCCCGCCGCGACCAGCGCGTCCACGCGCTTGTCGAGCCCGAGTGCGTTCGAGGTCATGGCGATACGGACGTGCTCGGGCAGGCCGCCCGCCGCCTCGACGGCGGCCATCGCGTCGTCGGCCGCCGTGCGTGCGGCGCCGATGATCTGCTCCAGGTCGCGCCGCATGAGCGGCTCACCACCGGTGAACCGGATGTCGCGGATGCCGAGGTCCCGCACGCCGACGCCGACGAGCCGACCGATCTCCTCCGGCGTCATCAGCTCGTCGCGCGGCACCAGCGGGAGGCCCTCGGCGGGCATGCAGTAGGTGCAGCGCAGGGAGCACGCCGTCGTGATGGAGACGCGCAGGTCGCGTGCGACGCGTCCGTACCGATCGACGAGCAGCGGGGTCTCGGGGCGCGGCTTTCCGGCCGGCGTGGCAGCGCGCCGCGGCAGACCTCGGACCGACGGGATCCCGAGCGTGACAGCTGCCATGCTCCGAGAGTAGACCAGCGTCGACCAAGGTTGAGCCGGTCTCCGGGCCGGTGCGGGCGGCGTCGAGCCGCAAGGTGTGGGTGCGCGGGTCGGTCGGACGGCGTCGAGCCGCAAGTTACGAGGGCATCGGCCTAGGGGATGGCGCCGAACCGCAACTTGAACGTGGCGCCGGACGCCGAACCGCAACGTTCGTGTCTCCGAGGGCTGCGATGGACTAACGTCTTGCGGCTCGGCGTCAAGGGTCCTGGCTAAGTTGCGGTTCGGCGCCGTCGGCCACCGGCCCGAGCCAAGACGGCGCCTGCCTACGATGTGGCCCATGACTGACAACCTCATCGCGATCATCGGCGCTGGCGCGATCGGCGGCCTCACCGCCGCCATGCTCCAGCAGGCGGGGCACGACGTCGTCGTGGTCGCCCGGGAGAAGAGCGCCCGGCAGGTCACGGAGCACGGCCTCGACGTCACGACCGACGAGTTCGGGACGTGGCACGCCCCGCTGGTCGCGACGACGGAGGTCCCGCACGGTGCGCGCGTGATCGTAGCGGTCAAGGCGGAGGGCGTGGCCGACGCCGCCGCGCTGCTCGACGGCACCGAGCCGACCGAGGTGCTGTCCCTGCTCAACGGCCTGGATCATCTGGACGTGCTGCGCTCGGCGCTGCCCGGCGTGCGCGTCGTGGGCGCCACCATCGCGGGCGAGACCCTGCGCACGGGCGCCGGCGGCTTCGGGCCCGCGCTGGTCCGGCATCGCGGAGCGCTGCTGCGGGCGGTCGTGCCCGACGACGCCGCCGGGCTCGGCGTCGTCGCTGCCCTGCGGGACACGCCCATCGAGGTGGTCACCGGCGGGACCGACACCGAGGTGCTGTGGAAGAAGCTGCGCTTCCTCGCGCCGCTCGCGCTGCTGACGTCGGCCTGGGCGACCGGCATCGGGGACGCGCTGACCCGTGACCCCCGTCTGACCTCTGGGCTGCTGGCGGAGATCGCCGCGACCGCCACGGCGGAGGGTGTGCCGACCACCGGCGAGGACCTCCAGGGCATCCTGGGCGGGTTCCCCGCGCCCATGCGGTCGTCGTTGCAGGCGGACATCGAGGCCGGCCACGAGGGTGAGCTCGACGCCATCGGCGGTGCGGTGCGCCGCCGGGCGGCGTCGCACGGCCTCCCGACCCCGCACCTGGACGACGTCATCGCCCGAATCGCCACCCGAACCCGCCCACCTCGTTGAGTGCTGGATATTTGCCCCTTTCAGAGCCTGAAGGGCGCAAATATCCCGCACTCAACGGAGGGTCAGCGGGTGCGGGTCGTCTTCGGGGTTCCGACGGTCAGTGGGGCGACCGTGACCTTGTCGATGTTCGGGGCCCAGGCCGTCGGATTGCCGAGCCGGAGGTCGCCGGTATCCGTGGTCAGGGTGACCGGGATCGTCCGCTGCCAGAAGCTGTCCCACGAGTACGTGTACCGGAAGAACGCGGAGCCGACCGGCGTCCCGTCGCCGCCCTCGGTCACGACGGCCTGCCGGTCGACCACCTGCGGGTTGTAGTCGTGCTCTCCGGCGGTCTCGGCGTTCGCGTAGTGGACCACGAGGTCGTAGTCGCCCGGGGCGTCGAACCCGTCGCCCCGGGGGACGGTGATGTGGTTCTCGTCCCCGTCGCCGACCCACCCCACGTACTTGCCGCCCGAGGCGTTCGAGCCTGACGCCGGGTCGACGCTCGCCACCGCCGCATCCCCGCTCAGGAGCAGGTCCTCGGCCTCGAACGTCGAGGCCGCGGCGTCGCCGTCGGGCGCCCGGGTGACGGTCACCGACCGCACGCGGGCCCCGTGGTCCGACCGGAGCTCCAGCTCGTTGATCCCCTCGGTGAGATGCGCGCGGACCGTGGTGCGGCGGTGGCCGCCGTTCGGGGCCGCCACCTCCGCGAGCGTGCGGCCACCGAGGTCGAGCCGGAGGTCGGACGCCCCGGCGGTGTGGAACTCCACCGCGACGTCGTAGTAGCCGGTCTCCATCGCGTTGAGGTAGACGTCGGCCCGCTGCCCGCGCCCGGCGATGCTGCCGAAGCCGCGCGTGCCCGCGTCCCAGCCCAGGCCCGCACCGCCGTAGTAGCGCAGCGTGCTCGCGGGGTAGGTGGTGGGCTCGCCGTCGGTGACGTCGGTCAGGGAGAACTTGTCCAGCGTGATGTCCGAGTTCGGCAGCACCTTGCTGCCGTCCCGGCTCGCCCGGACGGACAGGACGTGGGTGCCGGCGGTGAGCGGCACCCCTACCTCGGCGCTCCCTCGGTACTGCCAGCGCGACGTGTCGGTGAGCGCGAGGTCGGCCGTGTACTGGATGTCGGTGCGGTGCGCGCCGTCGACGAACAGCGCGTGCCTGCCGGGCTTGCCGGGCGTGGCGCCGATGACCTGGAACCGGTAGGTACCGGTGCGGGGCACCGTGACGGTCCAGTCGGCCTTCGAGGACGGCTGGTTGAAGGACCCGACGTCGTTGCTCCCCGAGGCGAGGAACTTCCAGCCGCCGTTCCCTCGGGGATCCTGGAAGTAGGTCCGGGCGGCGGTGAGATCGGTGTCCTCCGCCTCGATGCTGGTCGTCCAGACCGGGTCCACCGTGACCGCCCGGTCCTGCGCCGGAGTGACGACCACCTGGTAGGCGGCGTACCGGTCGTAGGTCGGGACGGTGAGGCCCAGCGTGCCGTTGTTTGCGACGCGCGCCCCGTCGACGGCGTGGACCACTCGCGGTGTGCCCGCAAGCCCCTCGGCGCCGCTCAGCGTGACCTCACGGACCTCGACGTCGACCGACCGGCCGAAGACGGCGGGGGACAGGCCGCGCAGGTCGAGCCGGACGTCGGAGTCGGTGCCGCCGTACAGGACCGTCGCCCGGCGGTTGGCCGCGTCGATCGCACCGATGCCCTGCAGGGTGTCGGCGACGTCCAGCTCTGGCGGCGTCACCCGGACGGTCTGCGAGCCGGCCAGGTCGCCGTACCACTTGAACAGCCACCAGCCGCCGTTGGCACCGTTGGGCCGGGCGCTGTTGTCCGAGAAGTTGCCCGCGTAGTTCCAGTAGGCGGTCTGCGAGTCCACCTTGGCGTCCTCGAACATGGAGAACCACTGGATGAGCTGGCCCGGCACGCCCATGTCGCGCAGCATGCCGTACTCGGTGATGTTGACGTGGATCGGCGCGACGCCGAGCTCACGTTCGAGCGCGCGGTAGTCGGCGAGGTGCGACCGGAAGGTCGCGAGGTTCTCGATGCCGAGCTCGTGCCAGATGAAGACGTCGGGAAGCACGTCGTTCTGCTTCGCGAACGTGAGGAAGTCCCGCGACCGCTCGGACTGCCAGCGGGCGTCACCGGGACCGCCGATCCGGGCGGGCGCCAGCCCGTGGCGGGCGTAGACCTCCTGGATCTTGTCGTGGACCACCTTCCAGTCCGCCAGGAACGTCTCGCGCATCGTCGACCAGTCCTGGTACCAGATGCCGTCCGGCTCGTTGAAGGGGATGAACAGGTACTCCTCGGGGTGGTCGGACTGCATGGCGACCACCTCCACCATGAGCTCGACGACCTCGAGGTAGTCCCACACGCCGTTGGGCTCCTCGACGTACTCCCCGGTGGCCTGGTCGTAGGTGCGCACGTCACCCACGCGGACGCCACGGTGGTACGGCCAGTCGGGATAGTGGTCCTGGATGTAGATGGCGAGCTCCTCGCCGTGCTTCGCGAAGAAGCCGTTCTCGATCTGCAGGATGTCCCCGCTCGGATGCTGCGTCCCGAACGGCGGCTTCTGCGAGGAGTTCGTGATGTGGGCGCCGTTGATGAGCGCCTGCGTCGGTACGCCCTCGTCGCCGAACCCGTACAGCGTGCCGGTCGCGCCCCCGCGGAACTCCCCGGTGGTGGTGCCGAAGTCCACGGTGAGAGTCTCGGGCTGGGCCGCGGCCGACGGCGCGGCCGTCAGGGTCGCGGCGGCGAGGGCGGTGACCGCCATGCTGCTCCACACTCGGTGCCGGCCGGGCCGTCGTCGGGCTCGGATCTGATCTGCGCTATCAGGATTGCTCACCTGTGCTCCACTCCTTCGTGGATCGGGACCGACAGGACGGCGTCAGCCGTGCCGAACGGGTGACGCCGGGACTATGAAAGCGCTAATCATCCTGATTTGGCAAGGGTGCTTCCGTGGGGCCCGTGTTTTGGACGTAACCTGGCCCCGTGGAACCTGACCGCCCGATGAAGCCGCCTGTCATCGCCGACGTCGCGCGCGTCGCCGGCGTCTCCGTCCCGACCGTCTCCCGCGTCCTGAGCGGCTCGGTGCCTGTCGGTCCCGAGCGGCGCGCCCGCGTGATGGCGGCGATCAAGGAGCTGGGCTTCCGGCCGAACGGTGCCGCCAGGGCGCTGGCCACGGGCGGCCAGCCCATGATCGCCGTCTTCACGGGCGACACGACGCGGTACGGCTACGCCTCGACGCTCCAGGGCATCGAGGAGGCCGCGCGGCAGGCGGGCTACATGGTGGTCATCTCCGTCGTCGAGACCGACGACAAGCGCACCGTCGACGCGGCGATCGACCACGCGCTCGGCCAGCCCATGGCCGGAGCCATCGTGCTCGAGTACGACCCGCCGGGGGTGGCGGCGCTCGCCGCGATCCCGTCGTGGCTGCCCGTCGTCGCGGCGGCGTCCGGCAGGCCGTCCGACGAGGAGGTGGCGCACGCGTTCATGGACGACCGCTTCGCCGCCGCGCGCGCGACCAAGCACCTCCTGGAGATCGGCCATGACACCGTGCACCACGTGGCGATCCCGTCGCCCGGCCGGCCGAGCGCCCGCCTGCTGGGCTGGCGCGACGCGCTCACGGAGGCGGGGGCGCCCGTCCCGCCGGTGCTGTACGCCGACTGGGCGCCGGACTCGGGCTACGACGCGGGCACGCGCCTCGCGGGTCAGCCCGAGGTGACGGCGGTGCTGTGCGGCAACGACGAGCTCGCGATGGGACTGACCAAGGGCCTGGCCGATGCGGGCAGGAGCGTTCCGGAGGCGGTCAGCGTCATCGGCTTCGACGATCACCCGCTCAGCCACCTGTGGACGCCGCCGCTGACCACCGTGCGCCAGGACTTCGTCCGGCTGGGGCAGAAGACGTTCCACCTGCTCAACAGCCAGATCGACAGCGGCACCGTGCCCGCGTCCGTGCGCTTCGTCCCCGATCTGATCCTGCGGTCCTCGGCCGCGCCGCGTGCCGACCGCGTGCTCGACGCTCGCTGAAAGCGGTTGCGCCGCAGTAGCGCGCTGAATCATTGCCTGCCGACGGGAGTCTTGCGTTCCGTTCTGATATGCGCTTTCATGACGTCGTGCATGGAAGCCAGCCGACGACGGCGAACCACCGCTCAGCAGCGACGCGAGTAGCTCTCTGGGCCCTGGGCCAGGAGAGCCTGGTGCTCGTCCTGCCCGACGACGCCCCGGCGGCCCTGTCCACGAGCGACGACCCCGGGACCCCGACGCAGCCGCTCGTGGAGGTCCTCGCGGTCGGGCACGGGCGGGCCAGTGCCAACACCCGCAACACCGCGACGGCGATCGGCACGCGGCTGCGCGTGCTGGGCCACGATGCGACGTCGGCGGACGGCTGGCGGACCCTCCGGGTGTTCCAGCGGGACGACGTCACCGGGCTGCACACGACCTCGCACCTCCGGGCCCGCGAGAACGGCACCTCGCTCCAGTCGTGGACGTCGGTCCGCAACGACGGCCCGGCGCCCCTGGTGCTGCAGGCGGTGTCGTCGCTGATGATCGGCCGCCCGGTCGGGGCGGCCCCGGTCGCCGACACGCTGTCGCTGGAAGGCCACGGCGAGTGGGTCGGCGAGAACCGCTGGGCCTGGACGAGGCTCTCGGACCAGGCCGGGCTCGTCGGGCTCGACCTGCCCGCGCACCAGCACCAGGACGCCCGCGGCGCCCGCAGCCTGGTCAGCACGGGCTCGTGGTCCTCGGGACGGTACAACCCGGCCGGCGTCGTCCTGGCCGACGGCGGTCCAGCGCTCGCCTGGCAGGTCGAGCACAACGGCGCGTGGCGCGCGGAGCTCGGGGTGCGTCTGGACGGCGAGGACGAGGAGCTGCTGGTGCTCGGCCTCTTCGGTCCCACCGACGACGACCACGCCTGGACCCGGGTGCTCGGGGCCGGCGAGACCTTCGTCTCGGTCCCCGTGTCCGTCGCGGCGTCGGACGGGTGGCAGGAGTCGCTGGCCGAGCTGACCCGGCACCGCCGCGCGCTGCGCCGCGACCCGCGCCGCCCCGTCGTCGTCTTCAACGACTACATGAACACGATCATGGGCGATCCCACCACCGCGAAGCTCCTGCCGCTGGTCGACGCGGCGGCCCAGGCAGGTGCCGAGTACTTCTGCATCGACGCCGGCTGGTACGACGACGGCGGCGACTGGTGGGACTCCGTCGGCCTGTGGGAGCCGTCGGCCGCGCGGTTCCCCGACGGCGGCCTGCGGCGCGTGGTCGACGCGATCCGCGGGGCCGGCATGGTGCCGGGGCTGTGGCTCGAGCCCGAGGTGGTGGGGGTGCGCAGCCCGCTGGTGGACCGGCTGCCGGACGAGGCGTTCCTGCAGCGGCACGGTGTACGGATCACCGAGCACGACCGGTACCTGCTGGACCTGCGGCACGGCGACGTCCTCAAGCACCTGGACGAGGTGGTCGACCGCCTGGTCGAGGACTTCGGCGTCGGCTACTTCAAGCTCGACTACAACGTCACGCCCGGCGCGGGTACCGACCTGGACGCCGACAGCCCCGGCGACGGCCTGCTCCAGCAGAACCGCGCGCACCTCGACTGGCTCGACGGCGTTCTGGCACGCCACCCCGGCCTGGTGCTCGAGAACTGTGCGTCGGGCGCCATGCGCTCCGACTACGCGCTGCTGTCCCGGCTCGACCTGCAGTCGACATCGGACCAGCAGAACCCCCTGCTCTACCCGCCGATCGCCGCGGGCGCCCTGGTCGGCATTCTGCCGGAGCAGGCGGCGAACTGGGCCTACCCCCAGCCGGACATGACCGACGAGGAGATCGTCTTCACGGTCTCCACCGGCCTCGCCGGGCGCTTCTACCTCTCCGGCAAGCTGCACGACATGACGCCGGAGCAGGCGGCGCTGGTCGCCGCCGGCGTCAGCCTGGCCAAGCGCTGGACCTCGCGGCTGGTGGGCTCCGTCCCGTTCTGGCCGCTGGGGCTCCCGGACTGGAGCGCCCCGCTCGTGGCCTCCGGGCTGCGCGGCGCCGACGAGTCCCTGGTCGTCGTCTGGTGGCGCGGGACCGGAAGCACGGAGCTCGCCCTCGACCTGCCCGCCGGCGCCGTCGACATCGCCTACGGTCCGCCCGACGACGGGTGGCACCTCACGCGCGCCGGGGACGGTCCCGTCCACGTCCGCATCCCCGCCGGCCCGCAGGCCCGCGTCCTGCGAGTCCGGCACCCCGACCTCGTCCGACCAGCGCTCGACTGACCATCGGGGCCGCACGGCGGCCCGCCCGACCCGCAGTCGGCGAAGACTGCGTCCATCCAAGGAGTCGATATGAAGAAGTATCTGACCATCCCGGCGGCGGCAGTCGCCGTCGGCCTCCTCACCGCCGGATGCAGCGACCCGACGGCGGGCGCAGGCAGCACCGAACCGGGCGGCGCCGGGGCCTGGCCCGCGCAGGACGCCGACCTGACCGGCACCACGCTCACCATCTGGGCCGCGCAGAACTCGAGCACCGCACCGGACGCCGTCGTCGCCGGGTTCGAGGAGCTGACCGGGGCCGAGGTGGAGGTCGTCACGATCCCCGACCCCTACGAGCAGGGCGTGCAGACCAAGGTCGCCACGGGCGACCTCCCCGACCTCGCGTTCTGGCAGCCGACCGGCTCCATGCTGACCGCGCTCAACGCCCCCGGCAACCTGCAGCCGCTCGACGGCGCGCCCTGGCTCGACTCGTACGGCGAGGGCCTTGCCGACATGACCGGGCTCCTCGACGACACCCGCTACGCCGCCCTCGTCACCAGCCCGGCGGTCGAGGGCGTGTACTACAACAAGGAGGTGTTCGCCGAGCACGGGATCACCGAGACGCCCACCGACTGGAACAGCTTCGTCGAGACCGCCCGTGCCCTGAAGGCCGACGGCGAGACGCCGTTCTTCGAGATGGCCGGCGACCAGTGGGCCACGCAGTGGTGGGTCCAGGTCCAGCTCGCCGACGCCGCCGAGGACGGGCTGTGGGACCGCGTGAACACCGGTGAGGAGAAGTTCACCGACCCGACGATCCTCGGCGCCATCGAGACGTACCAGGGCCTGATCGACGAAGGCCTCTTCAACGAGGACATCAGGACCGCGACGTTCGAGGACCAGGCGGACGCCCTGCTGTCGGGGGACGCCGCCATGGCGGTCCAGGTCAACTCGTTCTTCGGCCAGCTCCAGGCCAAGGCCGACACGGCCGAGCTGGACGAGAAGATCGGCTTCTTCCCGATCTCACCCAACGGGAACGTGGGCACGTTCGTCCCCGACCAGTCCAACGCCCTGGTCGCCTTCAGGACCGGCGACGCCGACCAGGAGGCGGCGGCCCGCCAGCTCCTCGCCTACTGGCTCGGTGACGGGTACGCCGACTTCGTGGCCGACCGCGACACGATCTCGCTGCAGGACGACGTGCCGACGCCGGACTCCGTGCCCCAGGCACTCCTCGACGTGCACGCGTCGCTCGGCGAGTCCGTCGGCTCCATGCAGGCGCTCGCCGTGGCGAACCCCGACCTGTACATCTACCTGGCCGACATGATCCAGGGCACGGCGACGCCCGAAGAGGTCGCGCAGCAGACCCAGGACCAGTTCGCCCAGCTCGCGCGAGCCCAGGGCATCGAAGGCTTCTGACCCGGTGCGCACCGACCACCGCCACCGCGCCGCCCACCCGGGCCGGTACCTCGTCCCGGCGTTCGCGGTCCTCGGGGTGTTCTTCTTCCTGCCGACGGTCTTCAACTTCGTCTACTCGTTCACCGACTGGTCGAGCTTCAAGAGCGAGATCGGGTTCGTCGGGCTGCGGAACTTCCGTGACCTCATCTCGAGCGGAACCCTGCTGTCGTCCCTGCGGATCACGCTGGTCTACGCGGTGCTCGTGGCCGTCTTCCAGAACGTCTTCGGGCTGCTGCTCGCGCTGCTCCTGGAGCGGGACACCCGGATCAACCGGTTCGCCCGGGTCATGTTCTTCATCCCGGTCGTCATGTCCGCGCTGGCCGCCGGGTACGTGTTCCAGGCCATCCTCAAGCCGGACGGCGCCGCCAACGCGATCCTCGGCGCCGTGGTGGGCCACCCGGTCACGATTCCCTGGCTGGGCGACACCACATGGACGCTGGTGGTCGTCGCCCTGGTCCACGCCTGGAAGTGGATGGGGCTGTCCATGCTCATCTACCTCGCCGGCCTGAAGACCATCAGCGAGGACGTGCTCGAGGCCGCCCGGCTCGACGGCGCCTCGGCCTGGACCACCTTCCGCGACATCCGGTTCCCGCTGCTCGCACCCGCGCTGACCTTCAACGTCGCGACCGCCCTGCTCGGCTCGATGAACGGGTTCGACATCGTCCAGGCGACCACGGGCGGCGGGCCCGCGCGGACGACCGAGCTGCTCAACATCTTCATCTTCCGCACGTTCGGGCAGGGTCTGTTCGCGCAGGCCACGACCATGAGCCTCGTGCTGTTCGTCGTCGTGGTGGCCCTCGCGTTCCCGGTCATCCGGACCCTGCGCAAGAGAGAGGAAGTCCTGTGAGCTCCACGCGGCACGTGAACGGCAGGCGCGTGAACACCCGGCACGGGTTCTGGCGGCGCGTCCAGCCGGTGGCGGCGATCCTCGCCGTCGTCCTGCTCATCGGCATGCCGCTGTGGATAGTGGTCGTCACCGCGGGCAAGACCCAGGGCGAGGCCCTGGACCCTGACCTCTCCCTGCCCGCCACGTGGCAGTACGCCGAGAACTTCGCGGCCGTCTGGGAGCAGGGCCGCGTGCCCGCCGCGTTCTTCGGGAGCCTGCTGGTCATGGTCCCAGCGGTCGTCGGCGTGCTCGCGCTCGGGTCGCTCGCCTCGTGGGTGCTCGCCCGGCGCAGCTCGCGGCTCATGGCGGTGCTCTACGCGCTGGCTATCAGCGGCATCGTGCTGCCGCCCGCCGTCGTGACCGTCGTGCTGCTGCTGCGCCAGCTCGGCCTCGCGGGCACCGCGGTGGGGATGATCGGCGTCTACATGGGGATGTACCTGTCGACGGTCATCTTCTTCGTCACCGGGTTCATCCGCACGATCCCGATGGAGCTCGAGGAGGCGGCCCGGGTCGACGGGGCGGGGCCGCTGCGCGTGTTCGGCCGGATCATCCTGCCGCTCCTGGCGCCCGTGCTGTCCACGGCGACCATCCTGATCTGCCTGTACGTGTGGAACGACGTCTTCTATGCGTTCTTCGTCGTGGGCGGGCGCCTGGACACCCTGCCGCTGAACCTGTTCCAGGTCGCCAGCGCCGGGCTGTACCTGGAGAACTGGCACCTGATCTTCGCCTACGTGGTGCTGATGAGCCTGCCGCTGCTGGTCGTCTTCATCGTCGCTCAGCGCAAGATCATCTCGGGCATCACGTCGGGCGCCGTGAAGTAGAAAGGACTGTCAGGCGTAGCCGGCCTTGACCACCAGGACCGGTGCGGGGGAGTCGAGCAGCACGCGCTGCGTCGTCGACCCGACGAGGAACTTGCCGACCGTCGAGTGCTTGCGCGAGCCGATGACCACGAGGTCCGCCGCGACCGCCTCGGCCTGGTCGACGATCGCATCGGCGACGTCGGCCTGCTCGGAGCGGAAGGTGATCGGCGCGACCGTGACGGTGCCGGGGACGGTGTCGAGCAGATGCGCCAGCGCCGCGGGGACGTTGGCACCCACCTGGGGCGTGAGGACGAGGACTGCCAGCTCCTGCCGGCGTCGCACCGCCTCGGTGACGGCGGCACGCATCGCGGCCTCACCCTGGGGCGACTCGTTGTACGCCACGAGGACGGTCATCGGTCCTTGCACCTCCGGACAGGTTCGCCGGGTGTCACCCCTGCTGGTGAAACTCTCTCACATGTCAGGGGTGCTGGCAGTCGTCCGCTGCCACGTGATACGGCTGCCACGTGATACGTCGTCGCTCCGCCGCCACGTGGCTGGTCACGCCGCCCCCTCGGCGCTGCTTTCGTTTCGCCGGGGTGGGCAGGAATTGTAGGGTCCCAGTGCTTGCAGCGTCCGGGCGAGCAGCCGGGTAGGTAGAGAACGAAGGAGCACGTCATGGGCCTGCTGGACAAGATCAAGGGCGAGCTGGTCGACATCGTCGAATGGCTCGACGACACACGGGACACCATCGTGTGGCGGTTCCCTCGCTACGAGAACGAGATCAAGATGGGCGCACAGCTCGTCGTGCGCGAGTCGCAGACCGCCGTCTTCGTCAACGAGGGCCTGATCGCCGACGTGTTCGAGCCGGGCACCTACACGCTCGAGACCCAGAACCTGCCGGTGCTGTCGACGCTGAAGGGCTGGAAGTACGGCTTCCACTCGCCCTTCAAGGCCGAGGTGTACTTCGTCAGCACCCGCCAGTTCACCGACCTGAAGTGGGGCACCAAGAACCCCGTCATGATGCGGGACCCGGAGCTGGGCATGGTGCGCCTGCGCGCCTTCGGCGCGTTCGCCGCCCGCGTCACCGACCCGCAGAAGCTGCTGCGCGAGCTCGTCGGCACCGATCAGCGGTTCCGCACCGACGAGGTGCACGAGTACCTGCGTCAGAACGTCGTGAGCCACCTCGCGAGCGCACTCGCGTCCGCCGGGATCCCCGTGATCGACCTCGCCGCCCATCACGCCCAGCTCGGCGACCAGCTCGCGACCAAGCTCACCGAGGAGCTCGCGGAGCTGGGCATCTCGGTGCCGAACTTCGTCATCGAGAACATCTCCCTGCCGCCAGAGGTCGAGGAGGCGCTCGACAAGCGCACGTCCATGGGCATCGTCTCCTCCGGGACCGTCGGCAGCATGGCCGCCTTCCAGCAGTTCCAGGCGGGCGCCGCGATGGAGGCCGCGGCCGAGGGCGGCGGCAGCGCCGGTGCCGTGATCGGCATGGGCCTCGGCCAGTCGGTGGGCAACGCGATAGTTCCGCCCACCCAGTCGGCACCCGCACCCGCACCCGCACCGGCGGCCGCGGCTCCGGCGTCGGGTCCGCCGCCGCTGCCCGGCTGGTACCTCGGCAACGCCGGCGCGCAGACCGGCCCGTTCGACGACGCCGCGCTGGCCGGCCAGGCCGCCGCAGGCACGCTCACGCCCGGCACGCTGATCTGGCGCGCCGGGATGGCCGGCTGGGAGCCGGCGTCGGCGGTACCCGACGTCGCGAAGCACCTGGGCGCCACCCCGCCCCCGCTGCCGCAGGCCTGAGGATGGCGGAGCTCACAGAGGGCGGCACGACCGCCCACCACGCCTACCCGTGCGAGCAGTGCGGGGCCAGCGTCGAGTTCGCGGCCGGGACCGGGACGCTGACCTGCCCGTACTGCGGGCACGCGCAGCAGGTCACCGCCGTCGGCGAGGTGCGTGAGCACGACTTCGCGAGCCTCGCCGCCACGCCACGCGCGGCCGCCCCGGCCACGCACGAGTACCAGTGCGGCACGTGCGGCGCGCTGACCACCAGCGGTCACCTGTCGCAGAAGTGCGGGTTCTGCGGATCGCCGATGGTCGCAGAGGTCGAGGCGCTCGGCCTGGTCGAACCGGAGGCGGTCCTCCCGTTCGGGGTCGACAGGCCGTCGATGCAGAGCGCCCTGCAGAAGTGGGTGCGCTCGCGGTGGTTCGCGCCGTCGGCCCTGAAGAAGGTGGTGTCCGCGGAGCAGGCGCACGGCGTCTACCTGCCCCACTGGACGTTCGACGCGCAGACCCGGTCCGCCTACACGGGGCAGCGCGGCGAGCACTACTGGGTGACCGAGACGTACACCACCACCGACTCCGAGGGCCGCAGCCAGACGCAGACCCGGCAGGTGCAGAAGACCCGCTGGTACCCCGCGTCCGGCACGGTGGCGCGGGCCTTCGACGACGTGCTCGTCGCGGGGACCGGGCGGGTCATGCCGGAGCACCTTGCGAAGCTCAGCCCGTGGCCGCTGGAGCAGGCAGCGCAGTACCAGCCCGACTACCTGGCGGGCTACGAGACGCTGCGGTACGACGTCGAGCCGGAGGCGGGCCTGGACGTCGCCAAGCAGAAGATGGCGCCCGTCATCGAGAACGACTGCGAGCGGGACATCGGCGGCGACGTCCAGCGGGTGCACCACGTGGACACCGGCTACTCGGAGATCACGTACAAGCTCCTGCTGCTCCCGGTGTGGATCGCGACGTACCTGTACGGCGGCAAGCCGTTCCAGGTGCTCGTCAACGCCCGCACGGCCGAGGTCGTGGGCGAGCGCCCGTGGTCGGTCTGGAAGATCGCGTCGGCCGTCCTCGTGGGGCTGCTCCTGGTCGCGGCGGTCGTGTGGTTGGTGGCGACGTCCCAGGACGGCGGTGCGACGGCCACCGTCTACTCGGGGCTCGCGCTGTTGGGTGATCCGGCGGCCCGTGAGAGCGTGGGGCCCTACATGGACCCCGGCGTCTGATCCTGACGTCGCGGAACCGCACGCTCGGCCCGTCCGTTGATGATCTGCAGACGACGACCGCAAGGAGACCCTTACGATGCTGTGCCCCATCGACCAGACCACGCTCGTCATGTCCGAGCGCAAGGGGATCGAGATCGACTACTGCCCCACGTGTCGTGGCGTGTGGCTCGACCGTGGTGAGCTCGACAAGGTCATCGACCGCTCGGTGGAGAACGAGATCGCCGCCGAGAACCGGCCGACGGCGCCCGCCCCTCCTGTAGCGCCGGCCCCTCCCGCCCCGCCGGTGCCCAACCCCGTGCAGGCGGGCCCGTACGGCTCGTCGCAGCCGGCCTACGACCCGCGGTACGACGACCGTCGGCGCGACGACGACCGCCGCTACGACCGGGACCGCCGGTACGACGGCGACCGGCGCTACGACGGCGACCGCCGGTACGACGGCGACCGCCGGTACGACCCGCGCTACAAGAAGAAGCGCAAGGAGTCCTTTCTGGAGGACCTCTTCGACTTCTGAGGCCCCCGGCCCGGATCGGCCCGGATCGGCCCGGACGACCCCAACACCATGCACGCGACACGCCGCAGGTGGCGTGCAGGGTGTTGGGGTCGTCTGCTGTCCGGAACCGGCCCTGACGAGGTAACCCGTTAGAGGCCTGTCAGGGTCCCGGCGCCCGGTGTCAACGTTCCGTCAAGGACCGCTTCCACCGGTCGCGCACCGGCGTAGACCAGTGGCATGACCGATCTGGCCTACATCCTCCTGACCGTGGTGTTCTTCACCGCGGTGGCCCTGGTGGCGCGTCGCGCCGCCACGCACGAGACCGCCCCGCGCGACTCGTCCGCCGACCCCCTGGGGAGGCGGAAGTGAACGCGTTCGACGTCGTGGGCCTGGTGCTCACGCTGGCCGGCCTCGGGTACCTCTTCGTGGCGCTGCTGCGCGCCGACCGGACGCGGTGATCGTCATGAGCACCGCAGCCCCCGTGCTCGTGGCACTGGCGCAGATCCTTGTGCTGGTCGCCGCGCTCGCCGCCGTGCACGTACCGCTGGGCGCGTACCTGGCGCGTACCTACAGCAGCCCGAACCACCTGCGGGCCGAGCGCCTCTGGTACCGCGCCGTGCGCGTGGACCCGGACGCTGAGCAGCGCTGGACCACCTACCTGATGTCGCTGCTGGGCTTCTCGCTCGTCTCCGTGCTCTTTCTCTACGGGCTGGGGCGGCTCCAGGCCTACCTGCCGTGGGACCTCGGCTTCACCGGGCTCGACCCGGGCGGCGCCTGGAACACCGCCGTCAGCTTCACCACGAACACGAACTGGCAGTGGTACTCGGGGGAGGCCGCCGCGGGACACCTGCTCCAGATGACCGGCCTCACCGTGCAGAACTTCGTCTCGGCGGCCGTCGGCATGGCCGTCGCCATCGCCCTGGTGCGCGGCTTCGCCCGCTCGGGTACCGACGCGCGCGTCGGCAACTTCTGGTCCGACCTGACCCGCGGCGTGGTCCGTGTCCTCCTGCCGCTCTCCGTCGTCGCCGCGATCGTGCTGATGGCGTGCGGCGTCATCCAGAACCTGGACCCGCACACGGCGATCCGCACGGTGGAGGGCGCCACCCAGCACGTGCTGGGCGGTCCGGTCGCCTCTCAGGAGGCCATCAAGAACGTCGGCACCAACGGTGGCGGGTTCTTCAACGCGAACTCGGCGCACCCCTTCGAGAACCCGACGCCGTTCACGAACCTCGTCGAGATCTTCCTGCTGCTCGTCATCCCGTTCACCCTGCCGCGGGCGTTCGGCATCATGGTCGGCGACCGCCGCCAGGGCTGGGCGGTCCTCGGCGTCATGGGTGGCCTCTGGGCGGCGTCGCTGGCGCTGACCACCTGGGCCGAGCTGGCGGGCCCCGGTGCCGCGCCCCAGGCGGCGGGTGCCGCCATGGAGGGCAAGGAGTCGCGGTTCGGGCTCGCCGCGAGCGCCCTGTTCGCGGTGTCGACGACGGCGACGTCGACGGGGTCGGTGAACTCGATGCACGACTCGTTCACGGCGCCGGGTGGCGGCATGCTGCTGTTCAACATGCTGCTGGGCGAGGTGGCGCCGGGCGGGGTGGGCGCCGGCCTGTACGGGATGCTCCTGCTGGCGGTGGTCGCGGTGTTCGTCGCGGGCCTGATGGTGGGTCGTACCCCGGAGTACCTGGGCAAGAAGATCGGCCGCCCGGAGATGACGATCGTCGCGCTGTACGTGCTGACGGTGCCCGCGCTGGTGCTGGTCGGCACGGCGGTGGCCGTCGTCGTCGAGCCGGGGCTGGCGGGGATCCAGGACCCCGGCCCGCATGGTCTGTCCGAGGTGCTGTACGCGTTCGCGTCGGCGGCGAACAACAACGGGTCGGCGTTCGCGGGCCTGACCACGGGCACCCCGTTCTACGAGGTGGCCCAGGGCCTGGCGATGCTGGCCGGGCGCTTCGTCCCGATAGCCCTGGTGCTGGCCCTGGCCGGCAGGCTCGCGAGCCAGACGGCGGTCCCGGCGACGTCGGGCACGCTGCCGACGCACCGTCCGCTGTTCGCCGGTCTGCTGGCCGCGGTGGCGCTCGTCGTCGTGGGGCTCACCTTCATTCCCGTCCTGTCCCTCGGTCCCGTTGTGGAGTCCCTGTCATGACCATCGACACCCGGAGCGTCCCCGAGGCGCCCGCCCACGTACCTGCTGGAACCGCGCACCGCCCGAAGCGTTCGACCCCGCGTGCCCTGACCTGGGCGCAGCTGCGGGCGGCGCTCCCTGGCGCGCTGCGGAAGCTCGATCCGCGCGTGCTGTACACGTCGCCGGTGATGTTCGTGGTCGAGGTGGGTGCACTCGTCACGACGGTCCTCGCGATCATCGAGCCCGGCGTGTTCGCCGGGTGGATCGCCGTGTGGCTGTGGGCGACGGTGTTCTTCGCGACCCTCGCGGAGTCGGTGGCGGAGTCGCGGGGCAAGGCGCAGGCCTCCACCCTGCGGGCGACGCAGCGGCAGACGACGGCGCGCAAGGTCACCGCTGCGCAGGACACGCTGGCGTCGGGCTCGCGCCTGGACCTGCTGCCGACGGTCGAGGTGCCGTCCTCGACGCTCCAGGTGGGCGACGTCGTGGTGGTCGCGGCGGGGGAGACCCTGCCGGGCGACGGCGACGTCATCGAGGGCGTCGCGTCGGTGGACGAGTCGGCGGTCACGGGTGAGTCGGCCCCGGTCATCAGGGAGTCCGGCGGCGACCGCAGCGCGGTCACCGGCGGCACGGTGGTCCTGTCCGACCAGATCGTCGTGCGCATCACGGCGCCGGCGGGCTCGACGTTCGTGGACCGGATGATCGCGCTGGTGGAGGGCAGCGAGCGGCAGAAGACGCCGAACGAGGTGGCACTGAACATCCTGCTCACGTCGCTCACCATCGTGTTCCTCCTGGCTGTCGCGACGCTGCAGCCGTTCGCGGTGTACTCGGGCTCGCGGCAGTCGCTGCTGGTGCTGGTGGCCTTGCTGGTCTGCCTGATCCCGACGACGATCGGCGCGCTGCTCAGCGCCATCGGCATCGCGGGCATGGACCGGCTGGTGCAGCGCAACGTGCTGGCGATGTCGGGCCGGGCGGTCGAGGCGGCGGGTGACGTCGACGTGCTGCTGCTCGACAAGACCGGCACCATCACCTACGGCAACCGGCGCGCGACGGAGGTGCTGCCGGTGGGCGGGGTGACCCCGGACGAGCTGGCCGCCGCGGCGCGCCTGGCCTCGCTGGCGGACGAGACGCCGGAGGGCCGAAGCATCGTCGAGCTGGTCGACGCCCGCTACTCCTCCGCTGAGTGCGGGGTATTTGTGGGGCCGGAGCCTGCTGACCCCACAAATACCCAGCACTCAACGGACGGGGTGGAGTGGGTGGCGTTCACCGCGCAGACGCGGATGTCGGGGGTGGACCTGCCGGGCGCCGTCCGCATCCGGAAGGGGGCCGGCAGCGCCGTCCAGCGTTGGGTGCACAGCACCGGTGCGCAGCTCTCCGAGCAGGAAGCCGAGGAGCTGGCGGCCCACGTCGACGCCGTGTCCCGGACGGGCGGCACGCCCCTCGTCGTCGCCGAGCAGGTCGGCGAGGCGCCGGCTCGCGTGCTCGGCGTCGTCCGGCTCAAGGACGTGGTCAAGGAGGGGATGCGCGAGCGGTTCGACCAGCTGCGCGCGATGGGCATCCGGTCCGTCATGGTCACGGGCGACAACCAGGTGACCGCGCGGGCCATCGCCGCCGAGGCGGGGGTGGACGACGTGCTGGCGGAGGCCACGCCCGAGGACAAGCTCGACCTGATCCGCCGCGAGCAGGAGGGCGGCAGGCTGGTCGCCATGGCCGGGGACGGCACGAACGACGCCCCCGCGCTCGCTCAGTCCGACGTCGGCGTCGCGATGAACACCGGCACGTCCGCCGCCAAGGAGGCGGGCAACATGGTGGACCTCGACTCCGACCCCACCAAGCTCATCGAGATCGTGGAGATCGGCAAGCAGCTGCTCATCACGCGCGGCGCGCTGACCACGTTCTCCGTCGCGAACGACGTCGCGAAGTACTTCGCGATCCTGCCCGCCATGTTTCTCACGGTGTTCCCGCAGCTCGAGGTGCTGAACGTCATGCGGCTGTCGAGCCCCGGCTCGGCGATCCTGTCGGCCGTCATCTTCAACGCGCTGATCATCCTCGTGCTGATCCCGCTGTCGCTGCGCGGTGTGCGGTACCGGCCGGCGTCGGCGTCGGACCTGCTGCGGCGCAACCTGCTGATCTACGGTCTCGGCGGCCTGGTCGCCCCGTTCGTCGGGATCAAGCTCATCGACCTCGTCGTCTCGCTGCTCCCTGGCCTGTAGCCCGGACCGTGCAGCGGACCTGGAAAGGAACTCACATGGCAACGACCACAGCGGCGAGCGACCTCGCGACGCTGACCCGCCACTCGCTGGCCGGGCTACGCATGCTGCTCGCCTTCACCCTGCTGACCGGGCTGGCCTACCCGCTCGCGATGACCGCCGTCGGGCAGATGGCCTTCGGCTGGCAGGCCAACGGCTCGCTCGTCGGGTCCGACGGCGCGCGCACCACCTCGCGCGACGACGCGGCCGGATCCGCGCTGATCGCCCAGGGCTTCGCGGGCGAGCAGTACTTCCACCCTCGGCCGTCGGCCGGCGAGTACGACACCCTCGCGTCCGGCGGGTCCAACCTGGGCCCGCTCAACCCCGACCTGGTCGCCTCCATCGAGGAGCGCAAGGCGGCGGTCGCCGACCTGGAGGGGGTGGCCCCGGCCGACGTCCCCGCCGACGCCGTCACGGCTTCGGCCTCGGGCCTCGACCCGCACGTCAGCCCCGAGTACGCGGCGATCCAGGTCGCGCGGGTCGCGGCCGCCAGGGGCCTGACCGACGCCGAGGTGGCCGACCTGGTGGCGCAGCACACCACCGGACGCGACCTGGGCGTGCTCGGCGAGCCGCGGGTGAACGTCCTGCAGCTCAACCTCGCTCTCGATGTCGCACACTGAGGCCATGACCACCGGACGCCGGGGCCGCCTCACCGTCTACCTCGGGGCGGCCCCTGGCGTGGGCAAGACCTACGCCATGCTCGACGAGGCGTGCCGTCGCCGCGCACGCGGCACCGACGTCGTGATCGGCCTCGTGGAGACGCACGGCCGGGCGGCGACCGTCGACCGGATCAGGGACCTGGAGATGGTCCCGCGGCGGCTCGTCGAGCACCGCGGGACCATGCTCACGGAGCTCGACGTGGCGGCCGTGCTGGAACGGGCGCCCAAGGTGGCGCTCGTGGACGAGCTCGCGCACACCAACGCACCCGGGTCGCAGCACGCCAAGCGCTGGCAGGACGTGCACGACCTGCTCGACGCAGGCATCGACGTGGTCACCACGGTCAACGTGCAGCACCTCGCGTCGCTGACCGACGACGTCGAGGCGATCACCGGCGTCCGGCAGCGGGAGACGGTGCCCGACCAGGTGGTGCGCGACGCCGACCAGATCCAGCTCGTCGACCTCTCGCCGCAGCAGCTGCGGCGCCGGCTCGCCCACGGCAACGTGTACCGGGCCGAGCAGATCGACGCGTCCATGTCGTCGTTCTTCCGCGTCGGCAACCTGACGGCGCTGCGCGAGCTCGCCCTGCTGTGGCTCGCCGACCGCGTCGACGACGCCCTGACCAGGTACCGCGCCGACCACGCCATCGACGGCACCTGGCCGGCCCGCGAGCGCATCGTCGTCGCCGTCACCGGTGGCCCCGAGACGGAGACGCTGCTGCGCCGGGGTGCGCGGATCGCGCAGCGCGCCGCCGGCACGGAGCTGCTGGCCGTGCACGTGCTGCCGACGGACGGGCTGCCGTCGACGCCGTCGGCCACCATCAGCGCGCACCGGGCCCTGGTGGAGTCGCTCGGTGGCTCGTTCCACACGGTCGTCGGGGAGGACGTGCCGTCAGCGGTCGTGGACTTCGCGCGCGGGGTCAACGCGACGATGATCGTGGTGGGCGTGTCCCGGCACAGCGTGTGGCGGCAGGCGCTGCTCGGTTCCTCCGGAGCGGAGATCGCGCGCCTGTCGGGCGCCATCGACGTGCACCTCGTGACGCACGAGCGGGCCCGCATGGGAGTCGGCGTGGGGTCCCGGTACTCGTCGCTGTCACCGGGGCGCAGGGCCGCGGGCTGGGGGTCGGCGCTCGCGATGCCGACGGCTCTGACCGCCATCCTCCTGCTGATCGGCCGGGACGACGTGGCCCTCGCGACCGACGCCATGCTGCTCCTGGCCGGCGTGGTCGGGGTCGCCATGATCGGCGGGCTCTGGCCGGCCATCGTGGCCGCCATCGTGTCGAACCTCTGCCTCAACTGGTTCTTCACGCCCCCGGTGACCCGATGGACGATCGCGGAGGCCGAGAACGTGTTCGCGCTCGCTGTTTTCGTGGTGGTCGCGGTCGCCGTCGCGTCGGTGGTCGACCTCGCGGCGCGCCGCACCACTCAGGCCTATCGGGCCCGCGCCGAGGCGTCCACGCTGGCCGCGCTGTCGCGCTCGGTGCTGTCCGGGCAGGACACGGCCCAGGCGATCGTGCAGCGGCTGGCACAGACCTTCGCGATGTCCGGCGTGCGGCTGGAGGAACGTGCCGACGAACGCGCTCCGTGGACGGTCGTCGCGCACGAGTCGAGGGGCGCCGAGCAGGTCCCGGACGGACCCGTGACCGAGGTGGCGATCGACGACCGGCACCGGCTGCTCCTGGCCGGGCGGGTGCTCCCGGCGACGGACCGGCAGGTGGTCGAGGCGTTCGGCGCGCAGGCCGGGATCGTCCTGGAGCACCGGCGGCTGCGCGAGCAGGCGGCGCAGGCGGAGGTGCTGGAGCAGACCGAGCGCACACGCACGGCGCTGCTCGCCGCGGTCTCCCACGACCTGCGCACGCCGCTCGCGGTGATCCGCACGGCCGTGGACGGGCTCGCCTCGCCCGACGTCGAGCTCGACCGGGAGGACCGCGACACCCTGACGGCGACGATCGCCGACTCGACGCACCGCCTCGAACGGCTCATCGGCAACCTCCTGGACCTGTCGCGCCTGCAGACCGGGGCCGTGCGCCCGGCCCTGCGCGCCGCGTCGCTGGAGGAGGTGGTGCCGATCGCCGTCGAGCCGTGGCTGTCCGGGCTGGCCCTCGACGTGCCGGAGGACCTCCCGCTCGTGCGCACCGACCCGGGCCTGTTCGAGCGGGTGGTGGCGAACGTCGTCTCGAACGCGGTGCGGCACTCCCCGGCCGGGGCGAAGGTCCTGGTCACGGCCTCCGCGACGCGGGAGACCGTCGAGCTGCGCGTGGCGGACACCGGACCCGGCGTTCCGGACGACCGCAAGGCCACCATGTTCGAGCCGTTCCAGCGCCTCGACGACACGAGCACGGGCGGCCTGGGCCTCGGCCTGGCCGTCGCGTCGGGCCTCGCGGCCGCCGTCGGTGCGTGGATCGCCGCCGAGGACACCCCGGGCGGCGGCCTGACGATGGTGCTCACGGTGCCACGCGCCCGGGACGCCGACCATGATGGGATGGGCCTGTGATCGGTGAGCCAGGTGGCGGGGGCGAGCGGGCATCGGCGTCGGGCAACCGGGTGCTCGTGGTGGACGACGACGCCGCGCTGGCCCGCGCGCTGGCCATCAACCTGCGGGCGCACGGCTGGGACGTCACCGCCGCACCGACGGGCGCGGCGGCCCTTGATGCCGTGGCGTCGGCCCGGCCGGACGTGGTGCTGCTCGACCTCGGCCTGCCCGACATGCCGGGCCTCGACGTCATCGAGGGGATCCGGGGCTGGACGCGGGTGCCGATCGTGGTGCTGTCCGCGCGCCAGCTCGGCGACGACAAGGTCGACGCCCTGGACGCGGGTGCCGACGACTACGTGACCAAGCCGTTCGCGATGAACGAGCTCCTCGCACGGCTGCGCGCCGCCGTCCGGCGAGCGGAGCCGACCCAGTCCGAGGAACCCGTGGTCACGGCAGGGGAGCTGCGGATCGACCTGGCGCGCCGGCAGGTGTCCCGCGCCGGCGCCGAGGTGCGGCTCAGCCCTACCGAGTGGGCGCTGCTGGAGGTGCTCGTGCGCAACCGCGGCCGGCTCGTGGACCGCAAGCTCCTGCTGCACGAGGTCTGGGGCCCCGCGTACTCGACGGAGACCAACTATCTCCGCGTCTACACGGCGCAGCTGCGGCGCAAGCTGGAGCAGGACCCGTCCCACCCGCGCCATATTCTCACCCATCCGGGATCGGGCTACCGGTTCGAGGAGTGAGGCCGACGGCGCCGGACGTCGCCACGCGGCACCGGTCCGTGGCTCGACGCTCTGCGCCTCTTGGGCCGCGAGCCACGGCCGGCCGGCTGAGCCCCGAGCACGACGCCCGCGACGACCACCGCGACGCCCACCCACACCAGCGGTCCCGGCACGGGGCCGCCGAGCAGCACGCTGCCCACCGCCGACGCGACGGGCACCACGCCGGTGAACAGCCCGGCACGCCCCGGACCGATCCGCCCGACCGCCGTGTACCAGAGCAGGAACGCCACCACCGTGACACCGAGCGCGAGGTGCAGCGTGGCGGGCAGGTGCTCGGCGCGCAGCGTCAGGACGGCGCCCGGCCCCTCTGTGGTGAGGCTCAGTGCCCAGAGCGCCGCCGCCGCGATCCAGACCGCATGGAGCGACACCCCGTGCGGCCCGAGCCTGCGCAGCACCGGCACCGCCAGCAGCGTGAACCCGGCCTCGCAGAGCAGCGTCAGCAGCGCGTAGCCCAGCCCGGCGGAATCGGTGCGCCCACCACCGGTCACCAGGACGGCGCCCAGGGTCACCACCACCGCCGCGACCACCACGAGCGGCGTCGGCCGGGTGCGCCCGAGCAGCGGGCCCACCAGCGCCAGCAGGATGGGCACCGCCGCGACGGCGACACCGATCACCGCTGGCTCGGCGTGCGCGACGCCGCGCACCACGCCCACGTTGAACAGCACCAGCCCGCTCAGCGCCACGCCCGCCAGCCACGCCCACTCCCGGCCGCGCGGGACGGGAACGGCCTGGCGGGTCACCCGCAGGACCAGTACGAGGACGGCGGCAGCGACCGTGTACCGGAGAGCCTGCACCGCGAAGAGTGGAGCGTCGGCGAGCACGCCCGACACCGCCACCTGGCTGCCGACCAGCGCCATCCCGATGCCCGCGTACAGCGGTCCGGACCATGGTCTCGCCTGCTGGTCCGTGTGCTCGGTCCGTGCCGCCGGTCGGGTGCTGGTCGTCATGCCCGCGAGCCTGCTCGAACTTTGGTATATCTGACAGGGCCAAGATCACGATGATCAAGGGGACCAAGATGCCAGGGGCCGACTTTCTCCAGCTCGACCCCGCCCAGGCCGGCCGCGGCAGCCTCACGGCGTGGCTCGCCGAGGCGGTGCGGGACGCGGTGTCCGACGGCCGGCTCGCACCGGGCGACCGGCTGCCCGCGACCCGCGTCCTGGCGGGCCAGCTGGGCTGCTCGCGCGGCGTGGTGGTCGACGCCTACCGGCGTCTCACCGACGAGGGCCTGCTGTCCGGCCACCACGGCGGCGGCACGACGGTCCGCACGGCATGGGCACCGATGTCCGCCCCGTCGTCCGCCCCGCGGCCGCGGCCCGACGTCGGTGCGCGGACGGCCACGGCATCGGGCCTTGCGGGCGTCCCGCCTGCCCCGACCGGCACGGCGACGCCGGACCACCGTGCCGACCTGCCGGACCTGATCGACCTGGCACCCGGGCTGCCCGACCTGTCCGCGTTCCCTCGTGCCGCCTGGGCTCGCGCCGAACGGTCGGCGCTGACCGGGCTGGCGTCGAGCGAGCTCGGCTACGGGGACCCGCGCGGTCTGCCCGCGCTCCGCGAGGCGCTCGCCGGCTGGCTCGCGCGCACCCGAGGGCTGCGCGCCCGTCCGGACGACATCCTCGTGGTCAACGGCGTCTCCCAGGGCCTCATGCTGCTCGCCCGGGCGCTCGGGGCCCAGGGGCTGCGCCGGATCGGGTTCGAGGACCCGGGCTCGTTCGGGGCGCGCGAGCACCTGCGACGGTGGGACCTGGAGCCGGTCCCGGTCCCGGTGGACCACGACGGGCTCGACGTGGCCGCGCTCGGCAGAACGGGGGTCGACGCCGTGGTGGTCACTCCCGCGCACCAGTTCCCCACGGGTGTGGTGCTCGCCCCGGACCGTCGACGGGAGCTCGTCGCGTGGGCGCACGGCGCACCGCCGTCGGGCTCCGGACGCCCGCCCAGGCGTCTGGTCATCGAGGACGACTACGACGCCGAGCACCGCTACGACCGCCCGCCGGTCCCGGCGCTGCGTGCGCTCGCGCCCGACCACGTGGTGCACCTCGGCAGCGTGTCCAAGTCGCTGGCCCCGGCCATCCGCATCGGCTGGCTCCTCGCGCCGGCCGCGCTCCAGGCCGAGCTGGTCGAGGCCCGGTACTGGACCGATCTCGCGAGCCCCGCGCTGCCTCAGCTCGCCCTGGCGCACTTCATCACCTCTGGCGGGTTCGAGCGCCACCTCCGCCAGGTCCGGCGACGCCACCGTGCCCGCCGCGACGCCCTGCTCGCGGCACTTGCCGCGCATCTGCCCGACAGCACCGCTCACGGGGTGGCCGCCGGCCTGCACCTGATGGTGACGCTGCCCGGCATCGACGACCGTGCGGCCGCCGGGCGGGCCGGCGAGGCCGGCGTCCGTGTGCAGCCCTTGTCGGCGCACCGGATGGGCGCTGGGCCCCCTGGCCTGGTGATCGGGTACGCCGCGAACACTCCGGACCGGCTGCACGCGGCCGTACGGCGGATCGCGCAGAGCCTCTGAGATAAACCCATGAGGCAGTCCGCCGGTTACCGAGGAAATGCCTGATTGCTTCTTCATACAGCAGTGAGGCCCTTTCCTGGAAATCCAGGAAAGGGCTCCACAGCTGTCTTTTGTGCCAGTCCACCGTTGCGAACAGCTGGCGCAAAAGACGTCAGATACCGGCCGTGCTGGCGACGTCCGGCAAGTTGGCGGGGTAGGTCGTCACACCCCGGGGACAGGGACGGGGACGGGGAGGCCGCCACCGAGGAGGCCGAGGACGGCGGCGAGCAGACCGTCGACCGCGCCGAGCACGGTGTCCAGCAGGCCGGCGGTCGGGACCGGGAGGGGCACCGGAAGGTCCGGGACGGGGACGTCCGGCACCGGAACGTCCGGCACGGGGTTGTCCACGGGGACGTCGGGCAGGCCGTCCACCGGGACGTCGGGCACCGGGTTGTCGACCGGGACGTCGGGTACGGCCTCGGTCGTGACGTCGGCCTCGGTGGCGGCATCAGCGCCGGTCGCGGCGTCGGCCTCGGTCGGGACATCGGTCTCGGCCCCGGTCTCGGCGGCGGCGTCCGGGACTGCCTCGACCTCGGTCGCGACGTCCGGGACCGTCTCGGTCGCGACGTCCGGTACGGCCGCCACGTCCGGGACGGCCTCGACGTCCTGGACCGCCTCGGTCTCGGCCGCGACGTCCGGCATCGGGTCGGTTGCGGTGGCTGCGGCCGCCGGCGTGTCGCCGTCGGCCGTCACCAGTGCGCTCGCACCTGTTGTGGCTGCACAGACCAGGCCGGCCGAGACGGCCGCGGTGACTACAGCACGACTGATTACACGGAATCCTCGGATCATGGTGTTTCCCCTCGAATAGCTCCGTCGAAACAGCGGTGGAGCACACACGTGTGTTCACCACGAAGAAGAGTCCGACGCCATTTTCGCCCTGTCAATCGGAACGCATCGAAGTATTCGGGGAATGAATCAAGACATTCCAGGATCGAACTCTGCGGCAGAGCGACAGGAATACCCGTAACCCAGACATCACAGTGGTGATACGGGCGGTCGGCCAGTTCAGGAGTCCCGTACCAGCCGCCACAGGGACGTGACCTCGCGCCGTCGCGCTTCGTGCAGCGCGTCGGCGGCGTCGTTGGCTCGGGGATGCTGCGGGTTCGTCTCGTGGCGGCCGGCGACCCGCAGGCCGGCGTCGGCGATGCGGGCGAGGAGCTCGTCCCGTGTGCGTAGGCAGAGGTGCTCGGCGAGGTCCGAGAGAACGAGCCAGCCCTCGCCGGCCGGAGCGAGGTGGTCGGCGAGCCCGTCGAGGAATCGGTGGAGCACGTCGGAGCCGGCGTCGTAGATCCCGAGCTCGAGGGCGGAGGTCGGACGCGCGGGCAGCCACGGCGGGTTGCACACGATCAGGTCGGCACGTCCGCTCGGCCACAGGTCCGCCTCGCGGACCTGTGTGCGGTCAGCGAGCCCCAGCCGGTGCAGGTTGTCGCGGGCGCAGGCCACCGCTCGGGGATTGATGTCGGTGGCGACGACCCGGCCGGCCCCGCGGCGGGCCAGGACGGCGGCGAGCACCCCTGTCCCCGTGCCGAGGTCGAAGACGACCGCCGGTGCCTCGCCCCCTGCGAAGGGTGCCTGGGCGACGAGGTCGACGTACTCGCCGCGCACCGGCGAGAAGACGCCGTACGCGGGATGGATGCGCGCGCCAAGGGCGGCGATCTCGACGCCCTGCTCGTGCCACTGGTACGCGCTGAGCACGCCGACGAGCTCGGTGAGCGCCAGGCACGTCCGGCCGCTCGCGCCGTCGGCCGATTCGCTGTCGGCCGAGTCGCCGTCGGTCACGCCGGCGACTGCGGTGTCGCCGTCAGCCGTGCCGTAGGCGTGGTCGATGGCCGCGCGGACGTCGGGCGCGCGGCCCAGCCGCAGGGTGTGGTCGGGCTCGAGCACGACCAGCAGGCTCCCGAGCAGGCGGGCCCGTTCCGCACGTCCCGCACGATGCCTGTGGAAGAGGGCGGCGGCGCCGTCGTCCGCCGTGCCCTTGCTGACCGACGCGGAGCGGGAGCGGCCGTGCAGCCGGTCCACGGCACGCAGGAGCTGCCTGGCGTTGTGGAAGTCGCCGCGCCAGAGCAGGCCCGCGCCGCTCCGAGCCATCCGATAGGCGGCCTTGGCGGTGGTGCGGTCGTCGACGACGACGACGCGGGCCGGTGGGGGAGTGGCGTTCTCCGAGCGCCAGCGAGCGGAGCGGGGTGTCCCGTCCTCGGACCAGCGGACCACGGACATGACGTACTCCTGAAGGGAATCGAAGGTGCCGGACCAAGCCCGTGGTCACGGCGGACTCTTCCCGTCATGCGTGCCCGTATCGTCTCACGGCTTCCTGACACCGACGAGGCCCGAATTCCTCTCGTCAGGCTCTGCGGACGGTTGGCATGATCGCGGCATGACTCGCGTGCGACCCACCTGGCCCGACCTCCCCGAGCACGTGCGCGCCGCCATCGCCGCGCAGGTCGGTTCCTCGATCACCGGATGGACCTCGCACGACGGCGGTTACTCGCCCGGTTGGGCGCTCTCGCTGGAATCCGCCACGGGCATGGTCTTCGTCAAGGTCGCCTCGACCGAGCACGCGGTCGCCGCGCGCCTGCACCGGCGGGAGGCCGTTCACGCGGCGGCCTTGCCCGACGGCGTCCCCGCGCCCGCCTTTCGCTGGATCCTCGAGCTGCCCGACGTCGAGGGCGGGGACCCGGCGTGGGTGGTCATCGCGTCCGACGTCGTCAGCGGGCGGGCGCCCCGGACCGAGCCGTGGGACCTCGACGATCTCGACCGGCTGCAGCACCTCGCCCGTCGCATCGCCCAGCACGAGGTGCCGGACGGCGGGCCGTTCCCTGTCTTCGCCGAGCACACCTGGCCCGAGGCCGCCCTGCTGGCCGACGAGCGCCCGGCCGGTCTGGCGGCCTACGACCCCTGGCTGGCGAAGAACCTCGACCGGATCGCGGGGATAGTCACGCCCGAGCGGCAGCTCGAGGCGTTCGCCGGCCGGCACCTGGTGCACGGTGATCTGCGCGCCGACAACGCCGTCGTCGTCCGGCGGGCCGACGGCGTGGAGGAGGCGGTGGCCGTTGACTGGCCGCACTCCGTGCGCGGCGCCCAGTTCCTGGACCAGACCGGCATGCTCCCGGCGGTGCACGCGGGTGGCGGGCCGGCCCCGGAGGACGTCCTCGAGCGGACGTCGCTCCCCGCGGACGTCGACCACGAGGCGGTCACCGTCTGGGTGGCGGTCCTGACGGCCTACTTCGCGCGCAGCTCGCTGCTGGACCCGCCGCCCGGCATCCCGCACGTGCGCGCGTTCCAGCGGATCCAGGCCGAGGCCTGCGTCCCGTGGCTCCGCGACCGCCTCAGCGCCGGGTAGGCGAGCGTCGTCAGACCTGTGCGGCCGCCAACTGCTCCCGGACCTGGCGCTTGGCCCGGGTCAGCATGCCCGCCATGCCGTTGAGTCGCAGCAGGCTGACCACCTTGGTGAGGCCGAGCTGGAGGGGGTAGTCCTCGGGCACGTCCAGCACCTGCTGTGCGGTGAGCCCGGTCAGCCCCTGCGCCAGGATCGATGCGAAGCCGCGCGTCGTGGGCGCCTCCTCCGGTGCGCTCGCGTGGAAGGCGACCACTCCGGCGTCGTCCACCTCGGCGAACGCATAGACGGGGGACTGGCACTCCTGCACACGCTCGAGCCGTTCCGGCGCGTCCGCGTACCTGGCGGGCAACGGCGGAAGCTCGCGGGACACCTCCAGCAGCAGCTGGAGCCGGTCCTTCTCGGGCGTCTCCAGAAAGGCGTCCCGCAGCTCGGCGAGGGCCTCGGGCAGGTCGACGTCGTTGGTGCTCATCTGTTCATCCTCCCACCGCGCGCAGGGCTCGAGCGAGCGACCGGGCGGCGTCGTACGGTTGATGCATGGCCGAGAAGAAGCGGTCGGGCAAGCGGTCGGGCAAGGACCCCGACCGCTGGTCCCAGGACGTCACCGAGGGCAGTGACGCCCTGGACCTGGAGGACGGCGTCTTCACGTGGGGCGACCCCGCGCGCATCGCCAGATCCCTCAAGCGGTCCGCGGAGTCGAGCGGCCGGCGCAAGAGCTCCCCGTACCGCTCAGCGATGTCGATGCTCACGTTCTATGTGAACCGCGCGGGCAAGGAGCTCGACCCGGACCAGCGCAAGGTGCTCGAGCGCGCCAAGGACGAGCTGCGCAAGGAGTTCGGCCGCGACTGACCTGTCAGACCGTGCCCGGTTCGCCGCCCGTCGCCACGGGGACGCGGACGGCGTTGCCCCACTCGGTCCACGAGCCGTCGTAGTTGCGCACGTCGGTGTAGCCGAGCAGGTAGGCGAGTGCGAACCAGGTGTGGCTCGAGCGCTCGCCGATGCGGCAGTAGGTGATCACGGCGTCGTCAGGGCTCATGCCCAGGCCGGACGTGTAGATCGCCTCGAGCTCCTCGCGCGTCTTGTACGTGCCGTCCTCGGCGACCGCCGTCGCCCACGGGACGTTGCGTGCCGTGGGGATGTGGCCGCCGCGCAGCACACCCTCCTCCGGGTAGTCCGGGATGGCGATGCGCTCGCCCGTGTACTCCTGCGGTGAGCGGATGTCGACGAGCGGGCCGTTGCCGAGGTGGCTCAGGACGTCCTCGCGGAAGGCGCGGATCGCGGTGTCGTCCCGCTCGACCGCCGGGTACTCGACCGGCGCGGGCGCCGGGACGTCGGTGGTGAGCTCGCGGCCCTCCGCGCTCCACAGCCCCCGGCCGCCGTCGAGCAGGCGCACGTCCGCGTGCCCGAACAGGGTGAACACCCAGGCCGTGTAGGCGGCCCACCAGTTGTTCTTGTCCCCGTACACGATGATCGTCGTGTCGCGCGTGATGCCCTTGCTGCCCATGAGCTCGGCGAACGCCGCGCCGTCCAGGTAGTCGCGCATCTGCGGGTGCTGCAGCTCGGTGTGCCAGTCGACCTTCACGGCGCCCGGGATATGCCCCGTCTCGTAGAGCAGGACGTCCTCGTCGGACTCGACCACGACGATCCCCGGGTCCTTCAGGTGGTCGGCGAGCCAGGTGGTGCTCACGAGTCGTTCCGGGTGGGCGTACTGCGCGATCTTGTCCGACGGGTCGATGGGCGCGGGCATGGGGCCTCCTCGTAGAGCACGTGCTGACGAGAATAGAACACACGGCCGTGCCGAAAAGATCCCGGCGGTGGCCGCTCAGGCCAGCCGCCGCTCCAGCACCCCCAGGTGCGCCCACGCCCGCGCCGCCTGCGGACTGCCTGCCGGTGCCAGCCGGGCCAGGCGCGCCCACGCCGCGTGGTCGTCAGCGCCCTCGCTCCGTGCGGTCCACTGCTCGACGGCGGCCGCGTCACCACAGGCGTGCACGGCCCCACGGACCTCGGCCTCGAGCTCCTCGCGCAGGCGCTCGACCCCCGGTGCGACCGACCGGCGCAGCAGGGCCTCGGGGTAGGCGGCGAGCGCGCCGCGTACGTCGCCGCGGCTGAGCCGGGACCGCACCGTGCCGACGTCGGACCGCAGCGCGCGGGCGAGGCGGTACGGGCGGGAGCCGGAGAGCAGCGGGCCGTGCAGGACGCCGTCGGCCACCCGGCGGAGGCGCGAGATCTCCGCGCGCACCGCGACGAGCGACAGGTCGCCGGGGTGCAGCAGCACGGCGAGCTCCTCCGCGCCGAGCCCGCGGGGGTGCTCGGCGAGCAGCAGCAGGATCTCGGCGTGCCGCAGCGAGAGCCGACGCTCGCGTAGCGCCGGCGTGCCGAGCAGCCGCAGGTCGGGAACCGGTTCGGCTGCGCCGGCCGCGGCACCGAGCTCGTGGGCGAGGCCGCCCGCCCAGGCCGAGCCTCCGCCGTCGGGCCCCCGGAGCCGGGTGGCGCGGGCGGCGAGCTCGCGCTCGACCATCGCGACCGTGGCCCGGAC
Organism: Promicromonospora sp. NPDC023987; assembly: GCF_040639055.1. Classification (NCBI taxonomy): domain Bacteria; kingdom Bacillati; phylum Actinomycetota; class Actinomycetes; order Micrococcales; family Promicromonosporaceae; genus Promicromonospora; species Promicromonospora sp. NPDC023987. The sequence continues at coordinate 48,737 of NZ_JBEZZF010000022.1, forward strand.
CAGGGCGAGGGCGACGTGGGAACCGGCGGCGCTGCCTCCGGTGAGGTCGAGGACGCCGACGATCCCGCCGGCCGGGTCGTGCACGGGGGCCGCCGTGCAGCTGAGCTGCTGGACCGGCCGCACGAAGTGCTCGGCCCCGAGCACCTGGACCGGGCGCCGGGTGGCCAGGGCGGTGCCGGGTGCGTTGGTGCCGACGGACTCCTCGCGCCACACCGCGCCCTCGACGAAACCCACGTGGTCGACCGCGGAGCGCACGGGACCGCGGCCCTCGATCCAGAGAAGGCGTCCCACGTCGTCCGACACCGCGACGACCAGGCCGTCACCCGTCGCCCCGCCCACCAGGTCGCGCACGAGGGGCATCGCGACGGCCAGGGGATGGTCGCGGCGGTAGTCGTCCAGGTCGCCCGACCCCGCGACGGCCACCGCACCCGGGTGGTCCGGGTCGACGCCGTTGCGCAGGCTCCGCCGCCACGAGGCCGCGACGACCGGGTCGATCCCTGCGGGCTCCTGCGAGCCGGCAGAACCGACGAAGCTCTCGTATGCCGCGCGAACCCACTGCGCGTCCCGGTGTGGCACCTGCGTCATGCTGCCCCTGACCTGGTCCCGACGTCGTCGTCGAACCTCGCCAGTGTAGGCACCGGACCAAGGTCATCAACAGGTTGTCCACCGTGATCGCCAAGTTATCCACCGCGCCGAGGCCGGTTTTCCACAGATCACGGGTGTATTACGGTCTCGCCGCGCGAGACGCTAGAAGTAGTCCTAGCGTCATTCGCATCGGTTGTAAAAGGGCTTCGAGCCCGACAGGTTGTTTTCATGGGATCTCTCTTTGGGGGAAGAGTTGAACACCATCGCTTTAACCAAGCCGGAACCTGCCAGACCCGCGACGAACGAACAGCCGCGGGGCGGGCCGGTCAGGCTGCCCGAGCTCGACCCGGTCGAGCTGCCTCCACTCGATACGGCGGAGCCGCCGGTCGCTGATCTTGCCGGCGCACGTGGCCGGCGACGCTGGGTCTTCGGTGCCGCGATCGTCACCGGTGTCGCCGTCGCCGTCTCGCTCTGGTCGGGGTCGGTCCGGGCCGACGAGACGAGCCACCTCATGACCCTCAACTCCCAGATCGACACGCAGGTCAGCACCACATCGGCCCGTTCGCACGACCTCGTAGCCGTCATGGACACGGCCCAGCGGGTCTATGACCACTCGAACGGCCAGGTCGCGGACCCGGCCACCCGCGACGTCCTCGCCGAGGCACTCGCCGACGCCCGGGCGGCCGCGGCACAGCGCGTCACGGACGCGCCGCCGTCGTCCGTGACGCAGGCTCGTACCCTGCTCGCCCAGGCCACGCACATCGAGAGCTCCCTGGACTGGGCCGCCGAGGACCTGCGTGTCGCCGTCGACATGGTCCAGCGGTCGCAGGGGGCGCAGCGGGTCCTGGACACCCGGGACCCGGTCGGTGACCGGACGGTGCTCACGTCCCGCGAAGGTTCTTGACGCTTGTGTCGGCATTTCGCGACGGCCTAAAGTTCCGCCACTTTTCCGGTGTCGAAACCTGTTTTCCGGGAATCGTCGGGGTCGGCGCGGGATCGAGCTTCTTCTCATCGATATCTCCGATCAGACCGATGTATTGAGCGTTCCTTTCTAGGTTGCGCATTTGCCGCGAAGCAAAGATCACGCCAGGCCGCGGTAGGCCTCGACGAGGTCGACGAACTCCGCTCGGAGCTCGTACGGGTCGGCGCCCAGGGAGCCCGCCGCTCGCTCTCGCACCGCGTCGAGGCTGGCGCCGGCTCGGTACTCCGACCGGGTGGCGATCAGCCCGAGCTCGACGACGGCGGACGCGAAGGCGAAGTCCGTGCTCGGCGCCGTCGTGAACGCGTCCGCGCCGACGGGGAACTCGGCCTCGGTGCTGGACGCCGGGTCGGTGCCCTCCGGTGCCTTGTAGCGCACGTGCACCGTCATGAAGTCGTCGCTGGTGCCGTCAGGGGCGGTGCCGGCCGGGACGAGCTCGTAGAAGGCGGTCACGGAGTGCCCGGCACCGACGTCGCCCGCGTCCTTGGTGTCGTCCTCGAAGTCCTCGTCCGCCAGACGCCGGTTGTCGTAGCCGATCAGCCGGTAGGCGCCGACGGTGGCGGGGTTGAGCTCCACCTGCAGCTTCAGGTCCTTGGCCACCACGAACATGGTGGAGCCGAACTCGTCCACCAGGACCTTGCGCGCCTCCGCCAGGGTGTCGATGTAGGCGTAGTTGCCGTTCCCGTGGTCGGCGATGGCCTCCATCGTGTCGTCCTTCAGGTTGTGCATGCCGAAGCCCAGGACCGAGACGTAGACCCCGGACTCGCGCTCGGCCTCGATCAGCTCGGTGAGCTCCTCCGGGCTGGACGGGCCGACGTTGAAGTCGCCGTCGGTCGCCAGGACCACCCGGTTGTTGCCGCCCTCGACGAAGTTCTTCTCGGCCAGCTCGTACGCTGTCCGCAGGCCGTCCGCGCCCCCTGTGGACCCGCCGGCCCGCAGCGACCGCAGGTGGTCCACCAGCACCCCGTGCTCCGAGCCGGGCACGGAGTCCGCGACCACCTGGTTGTCACCGGCGTACGTCACGATCGACACCCGGTCGTCATCGTCGAGCTGTTCCACCAGCAGTGCGAACGACTCGGCGAGCAGCGGCAGCTTGTTCGGCTCGTCCATCGAGCCGGACACGTCGAGCAGGAACACGATGTTGTTGCCCGCCGACGCCGGTATCGCCTCCGTCGCCTGCACGCCGATCATCGCGAGCTGGTGGTCCGGGTTCCACGGCGCCGTCGCGACCTGGGCCGACACCGAGAACGGGTGCTCGGCGCCCGGGGCGGGCGCCGGATAGTCGTAGTCGAAGTAGTTGACGAGCTCCTCGATCCGCACGCCCTCCGGCACGACACCCTGGTTCACCTGGCGGCGCAGGTTCGAGTACGACGCCGTGTCGACGTCGGCCGAGAACGTGGACAGGGGGCTGGTGGCGACGTCCTGGAACGGGGTCTCGGGGGAGTCGTCGTACTCCTCGCCCGAACCGGTCGGTGCCGGTCCGGGCGGCACGGGGCCGGGCAGTACAGGGACCGGCATGTCGCCCAGCGCCTCGGGCGCGGGGATCGCGAGGTTCGCCCCGTCGGCGGCGGTCTCCGTCGCGCCGCCGTCGGCGGTGCAGCCTGCGAGCGCCAGCGCCGCCGTTACCAGGGTTGCGAGCGGGACGGCCAGCCATCGCGCAGGGCGGGCGCAGGGGATGGTCCGGTGGGTCGTGGTTGTCATGGGGTGGCCCCTCGTCGTGGTCGGCGTGCCTGCTCGGACCTGTGTGCTGTCCTCTGCAGGCCATGTGTTCCGTGGCCGACCGTGCTTGCCGCGTCGAGGTCACGGTCGGGTTGCAACCTCGATGCAACGCCCCGCTGCCTAACCTCGCCCCACCCGGGTGCGCCGCTGCACCCGGGGCGTGGCTCCGCCGTCGGGCAGCTGACGGCGGGCACGAGAACCTGCGAGGAGGCAGACCATGACCGTGTACGCAGCCCCAGGTACCGAAGGTGCCATCGCCAGCTTCCGGCCCCGGTACGACCACTGGATCGGGGGCGAGTACGTACCGCCCGCGAACGGCCAGTACTTCGAGAATCCCAGCCCCGTGAACGGGCAGACCTTCACCGAGGTCGCGCGCGGCGACGCCGACGACATCGACCGGGCTCTCGATGCCGCGCACGGCGCCGCGCCCGCCTGGGGCCGCACGTCGGTCACCGAGCGCGCGCGGGTCCTGAACAAGATCGCGGACCGCATGGAGGAGCACCTCGAGGAGCTGGCCGTCGCCGAGACCTGGGAGAACGGTAAGCCGGTGCGCGAGACGCTCGCCGCGGACCTCCCGCTGGCGATCGACCACTTCCGCTACTTCGCGGGCGCGATCCGGGCGCAGGAGGGCTCGATCAGCGAGATCGACGGCGACACGATCGCCTACCACTTCCACGAGCCGCTGGGCGTGGTGGGCCAGATCATCCCGTGGAACTTCCCGATCCTCATGGCCGTGTGGAAGCTGGCGCCGGCCCTCGCGGCGGGCAACGCGGTGGTGCTCAAGCCGGCCGAGCAGACGCCGACGTCGATCCTGTACCTCATGGAGCTCATCGCGGACCTGATCCCGCCGGGCGTCCTGAACGTGGTCAACGGGTTCGGCGCGGAGGCGGGCAAGCCGCTGGCGAGCTCGCCCCGGATCCGCAAGATCGCGTTCACCGGCGAGACCACGACCGGCCGCCTGATCATGCAGTACGCGTCGCAGAACATCATCCCGGTCACCCTGGAGCTGGGCGGCAAGTCGCCGAACATCTTCTTCAGCGACGTCGCGGCGTCGAACGACGAGTTCTACGACAAGGCGCTGGAGGGCTTCACGATGTTCGCCCTCAACCAGGGTGAGGTGTGCACGTGCCCGTCGCGTGCGCTCATCCAGGCGGACATCTACCAGTCCTTCCTGGCCGACGCCGTCGCGCGCACCGAGGCGATCAAGCAGGGCAACCCGCTGGACACCGACACCATGATCGGGGCGCAGGCGAGCAACGACCAGCTCGAGAAGATCCTCAGCTACTTCGACATCGGCAAGGCCGAGGGCGCCAAGGTGCTCACCGGCGGCTACCGGGCCGAGATGGAGGGCGACCTCGCGGGCGGGTACTACGTGACGCCCACGATCTTCGAGGGCAAGAACTCCATGCGGATCTTCCAGGAGGAGATCTTCGGGCCCGTGGTGGCGGTCACCGAGTTCGCCGACTTCGACGACGCCATCAAGGTCGCCAACGACACCCTGTACGGGCTGGGTGCGGGCGTGTGGACCCGGTCCGGCGCGGACGCGTACCGGGCAGGGCGCGCGATCGAGGCCGGCCGCGTGTGGACCAACTGCTACCACGCCTACCCGGCGGCGGCGGCGTTCGGCGGCTACAAGGGCTCGGGTGTGGGCCGCGAGAACCACAAGATGATGCTCGACCACTACCAGCAGACCAAGAACCTCCTGGTCAGCTACGCGCAGGGCAAGCAGGGCTTCTTCTAGGAGCCCGTGCTCCGACGTGTCAGACGTACGGGTCACCCGGGTGACCCGTACGTCTGACACCAGCGACCGATACGAGGAGGCACCATGTCCGACGATGTCTGGCCGCCCCAGGCGGCCGGCGCGCCGCCCGCGCCGCCCGCGCGGGTCGCCGTGACCGACTCCGCCGCAGCCCTGCTCGCACGGTTGCGGGACAAGCACGGTGAGCTGATGTTCCACCAGTCCGGCGGGTGCTGCGACGGGTCGTCCCCGATGTGCTACCCCGACGGCGACTTCATCACCGGCGACGCCGACATCCACCTCGGTGACCTCGCCGTCGCGGCGCCACCTGACCGGGACGCGGAATCGTTCACCGTCCCGGTCTGGATGAGCCGCAACCAGTTCGAGTACTGGAAGCACACGCACCTCACCATCGACGTGGTCCCCGGCCGCGGTGCAGGGTTCAGCGTGGAGGCGCCCGAGGGCGTGCGGTTCCTCATCCGCTCGCGGCTGTTCACCGACGAGGAGTCGGACCTCCTGCGCGACTGACCCGGCCTCCCGTGCAAACGGTCCGTCTCGAGAATGACTTCGGGTACCGAATCCAGCCCGGCTCGGTACCTGATGTCATTCTCGAACCGGACCTCTGTCAGCAGGCCCCCGGCGTCAGCGTGGACACGCCGTCCGCCGTCGCGAGAAAGAACGCGGCGAGCCTGAGCCCGTGCCCGGCCGCAGCCGAGTCGAGTGCCGCGCGCCAGGCGAGGTCGTCGAGCGAGGCGGCTGCCGGGCCAGGCCGCTCGAGCATCAGCAGGAGCGACGCGCCCGGCTCGTCCTGCAGGATCTCGTGCCAGGCCTGCCCCAGGTTGTCCACCATGAGGACCTCCGGCGCGTCCGGCACGTCGTCGATCGGCACGATCACCGGCAGCGGGCGGCGCTCGCGGTCCAGCATCACGAACCACAGCGTGCGGCGGCGCGGTCTTACGCCGTCGTGCAAGAACCTCGCGAACGCGAGGAGCGCCGCGTCGTCAGCCAGTGGTTGCCCCGGAATGATGTCAGTTGATGTGTCCATGCAGCCAGTATTGCCGCGCAGGCGCCTGGGCGAGCGAGTTATCCACAGGCTGCTCCTGGTGCGCCTCGCACTTCTCTGAAAGAAGGGCTTGAAGTTGACGCGACGTCAACCTCTAATGTGCGAGGCATGCACTGGTCCATCCAAGAGATCGCGCGGCTGACCGGCGTCACCAGCCGGACGCTGCGGCACTACGACGCGGTGGGGCTCCTGCCCGCCGTCCGGACGACGGCGAGCGGCCCGCGCCGCTACGACCGCCCCGCCCTGGTCCGGCTGCAGCGGATCTTGCTGCTGCGCGATCTCGGGCTCGGCCTCGCCGACATCGCCGAAGTGCTCGACAGCGACCGGGACGAGGCGAAGGCGTTACATCGTCACCTCGTCTCGCTGCGGGCGGAGCAGGACCGGCTGGCGCGGCAGATCGCGTCGGTCGAACGGACGGTCGCTGCACTCGAGAAGGACCCCGAAGCGAAGGAGAACATCATGGCGCAGGACATGCTCGACGGATTCGACCACACCCGGTACGAGCAGGAGGTGGTCGAGCGCTGGGGCCGCGACGCGTACGTGAAGAGCGACACGTGGTGGCGCGGCCTCGGCAAGGAAGGACAAGACCAGTTCAAGGCGCGGGTGCAGGCGCTGAGCACCGCCTGGATCGAGGCCGCGGAAGCCGGTCTGGACCCTGCGTCGGACGAGGCTCAGGCGATCGCCGCCCGGCACGCAGCGTGGCTCGTCGCAGTGCCTGGCACGCCCGGCCACGACCAGGGCCGGCCCGACCGCGGCTACCTGCTGGGACTGGGTGACATGTACGTGGCGGACGACCGGTTCGCCGCGAACTACGGCGGCACCGACGGGGCCACGTTCGTCCGCGACGCGCTGCGCGTCTACGCCGAGCGGGCCTACCCGGAGGGCGAGGCCTGAGCCCGGTACAGATCGCGCAGCAGGCAGATCTCGCCGCCGTGCGCCATGGCCTCGCGGCTGAGATGCGTCACGAGCGCGGCCATCGGGAACTCGGCGTACGCCAGGCCCTTTGGCCCGATCGGGTTCATCAAGGACTCGTCGTCCAGGGCGGAGATACCGGCCCGCCACGACCGGTAGCCCTCCTCGAGCATCGCAAGGCCGCCCTCGGCCGTGACCGGTGCCTGGGGCCAGTGCCGCGCGTCGAACATGTCGGCGTCGGCCGACGCGTCCGTAGGTCCGAACAGGGCCCTGGCGCGCCGGCCGAACACGTCCCGGCCGACATGGACCATGCGCCATGCGATGGTGGTGACCGGCGGTATCTCCGGTTCGGGCACTTCGTACTCGAGCCGCGGCTCGCCGTCAGGCCCCGGGCGTACGCTCCAGGCCGGCGAAGCCGGTTCCCAGAGATACTCCGCGTCCGTGAGGCCGTCCAGACGCGGACGGAGATGGAAGTCCCAGTAGAAGCCGAGCTGGTCCAGGAGGAGGTCACGCCATGTCGTCGACGGTTGGGTCGGGGACGTCGTCGGCCCGGAAGTGGTCATACCCGCACCGTACGCAAGGTCACTGACACGCGGTTTCACGGGTAGCCTCTGCACATGCCGGAAGCACCCCCCGAATCTCGCCAGAAACTGCCAGTGACCTGCTGGTTTGCTGGTCTCACGACGCTCGATGTGATCCATCGCAGCGCCATGCGGCCGGGCCCGAACCAGAAGATCACCGCCGCCCGCCAGGACGTCTCCGCGGGCGGCCCCGCCGCCAACGCGGCGGTCACTGCCGCGACCCTCGGGGCGCGGGCTCTGCTGATCAGTGCCATGGGATCGGGTCCCGTGGGCGCGGCCGCACGCGGCGACCTGGAACAGCACGGGGTCGAGATCCACGACACCGCCGAGGGTCGCGAGATCCCGCTGGCGGTCTCGGCGGTGCTGGTCGACGACGCGACCGGCGACCGGTCGGTGGTCTCGCCCGACGCCACGCTCGCCGACGGGCTCGATGTCACCGCTGCCGAGCTCGACGCCCTGCCCCGGCCCGGCGTCGTCCTGCTCGACGGTCACCACCCCGACCTGGCGCGCAGCGTGCTCGCCTACGCGGACGCGCTGGAGCCCCGCCCGCTGATCGTCCTCGACGCGGGCCGCTGGCGACCCGTCTTCGCCGACCTCATGGGAAAGGCCGACGTCACCGCACGGTCCGCGGACTTCCGCGCACCGGCCGGCGTGCCCCGGTCCCGCGCCACGGTCGCCACGCACGGCCCAGGGCAGGTCACCTGGTGCGACGAGGACGGCCGGAGCGGGGCCCGCGACGTGCCGGCCGTCGAAGTCCGCGACACGCTCGGCGCCGGCGACGCGTTCCACGGCGCGCTGGTCGTGGCGCTCGCACAGGGCGCAGGGCTGGAGGCCGCCGTCGACGAGGCGGTGCGGGTGGCGTCGCTCCGCGTGCAGTACGTCGGCCCGCGCTCCTGGCTGGGAAACCTGTCGTGCGCCTGACCACCGCCGAGCTCGTCGAGCGGGCGGCGGCGCTCGCCGCCGAGGCGAGCCAGGCGGGTCGGGTCCGCATCCTCGGGCTCACCGGCCCGCCGGGTGCCGGCAAGTCGACGCTGGCCGCAGCCCTGGCCGACGGCCTGGCGCCGGGTACGGCGGTGGTCGTCGGCATGGACGGCTTCCACCTCTCCAACGCGGTCCTGGAGGCGCATGGCAGCCGTGGCCGCAAGGGTGCCCTCGACACGTTCGACGACGCCGGGTACGCCGCCCTGATCGGCCGGCTCGCGGACCGCGGCCCTGGCGACCCGCCCGTCTACGCGCCGGAGTTCCGCCGCGAGATCGAGGAGCCGATCGCCGCGGGCACCGAGGTCACCGGTGAGTCGCTGGTCATCACGGAGGGCAACTACCTCCTGGAGCCCAGCGGCGCCTGGCCGGCCGCCCGATCCCGCATGGCCGAGGTCTGGTACGTCGACCTGCCGGACGGCGAGCGCCTGCGGCGCCTCGTGGCCCGGCACCGGTCGTTCGGCAGGTCCCTGCCCGACGCCGAGGCGTGGGCGAGCGGCACCGACCAGCGCAACGCCGACCGCATAGCGGCGACGCGGACCGGGGCGGACCTCCTCGTCGAGTGGGTCTGACCCAGCTCGGCAGAGGCGTCGTGGGCGGCGGGCCGGCTCAGCCGATCTCGAGGACCGCGACCCGCCAGACGCCGCGCCGCGCCTCCAGCCGTACGGCGGCAGCCCGTACGCGGCCCTCGTCGTGGAGGATCACAGTCGCCTCGGCGGACGAGGCGCCCAGCCGGACCATCCGCACACGGCGCACCGTCGCCGCGTGCGCCTTGGGCCGCGGCGTCCGGCTCTGTCGCACCTCGCGCATGAGCCGGCCCCGCTCCAGGAGCTGGTCGTAGACCTGCGGGGTGACCCAGCGCGCGAGCTGAGCCGCCGGCCGCTCGCCGCGGAGCACCTCCACCGCGGCGCGGACCACCCGGCACACCTGCGCGGTGGGATCGGGCAGGGTGGGGTCGGGTTCGGGAGCGGGACGTCCGCCCACCGCCTCCAGGGCGGCGGCCGCGTTCTGCAGCTCGAGGTACGGCGTGCCGCCGATCCGCATGCGGCGTAGCCGCCGGCCGATCCCGGGGCCCGTGACCGGCCCGATCCGCGGTGTGGCAGGCCGGCGGGCCGGCGCCGGCGGGGTCGCCGCGGTGGTTCGTACCGGTGGGCCCGCTGCTGCCGGCGGGGCGGGCGCCGTCCGCCCTGCTGCTGGGGCCGTTGCTGCTGGGACCGCCGGCGCCGGGGTCGCCGCCCGCGGGCGCGCTGGCGCCGGGCTCGGTGCCTCCTGGGTCGGCGGGGTCGGGCGGCGGAGGGGTGCGCCGTCGGGTGGGGCGTCGGGCGGGACGTCGAGTGTGGTCATGCGGGCTCTCCTGGGAGTCGTGCGGTGCGGGTGCTGGTGCGGGGGAGCATCGGGATCGGGCCGAGGCGGATCCGTCACGGCTGGCGCAGCACCATGCCGGGGCGGATCAGGTCGGGGTTCGAACCCAGCACCCGACGGTTGGCGTCGTGCCACCGCGTCACGGCCTCGGCGATCGCGGTGTTGGCGATCGCGGCCTCGGCGATCGCGGTGTCGGACTGGGCCGCGCCGGCCCGTTCGGCACGTGTCGGTCCGTCGTCGGTGCGCTCGCCGCCGGTGCGCTCGTCGGCGAGCCGGTCGGCGGCGATCGCCCAGAGCGTGTCACCCGGCTCGACCACGATCAGCGGCTCGCGCACCGTCCCGGTGCGCAGTCCACGATTGACCAGTGCCGACCGTTCGGGTGCCGAGCGAGGGCGTGACGCGGCGGACCGGTCCGGCGCAATGTCGGCGGCCGGGCCCTTGTCTGCCGCCACCTGCGTGGGCTGCCAGCCCAGGTCTAGCACGGCGACCCGGTCGTCGCCGGCGGACGTCAGTGCGCCGGGGCCGTGGCCCGGTAGGGCCATCGCGGTCGGCGTGGCGAGGGCGAGTCCCAGCCCTGCGCCCGCTGCCGCGCGGGCGAGCCGGCGCACCATTGCCGGTGCGTGCCGTGCGACGGCGTGCTCGCCCGCTGCCCAGCGTCGGCCGCGCCGCGCGGCGATGACACAGGCGAGTGCTATGAGCGCGTGCAGTCCCGACCAGCCGGCGACCACCGTGCCGCTCGCCACCGCTGCGAGCTCGACGATGTCCTCGACCGGGAAGAGCGCCGAGCCAAGGCCTGAGCCGACGTGCCAGGTGCGCACGCCGAGCACCGCCGACGCCGTGACGAGCGTCCCGGCGAAGGTCAGCAGGCCGGTCAGCGCGCGCAGGGTGCTCCCGGCACCCTGGGCCCGCCCGGCGTTCGCTCGATGCCGCGCCGGCCCTGTCGCCGGCGGTGCCTGTCCACGGTCTGGCTGACGATTTTTGGCACCGTACGCCGCCGATGCATGAGTCAGGGCGTTGTTCGACATGGTTCCCCCTGCGATGGTCGAATTCCGGCGACGATGGACCAGCCCAGTCAAGTTGATGACTGTTGATGTCGTCCGGTGCTGAATATTCAACCTCGGTGCCGTCGGGGTGTCTACCGGAGGGCGAGATGGCTGTGGATAGCGCAGGGTGGCCCCATGGCATCCATGCACCGGGCGGGCTCCACTCGTTGGGAAGCGCTGTTCGCTGATCTCGAGGCGCAGGCCCGTGCACAGTCCGCCGCCGAGGCTGACGCGCTCGTGTCCGAGTTGACGCGGGCCGAGCACGCGACGATGACGCTCGCGGACCGGTTCCGCGCCGTCGTCGGCGCCGTGGTCACGCTGGAGCTGCTGGCCGGCGCCCACCTTCGCGGCACGGTGCGGGAGGCGGCGGACGAGTGGCTGCTGGTGCAGGGCGTCCGGCCGGAACCGGCGAGCCAGCACCTGGTACCGCTGGCCGCGATAGCCGGCGTGCACGGGCTTGGTCGGCAGGCGGCGCAGGCGACGTCGCGGTGGGACGCGCTCGGGCTGGGCCCGGTGCTACGGGCCCTGCAGCGGGACCGTGCGCGGGTCACGGTGCGCACGCTGAGCGGCACGGTGGGCGGCCGGATCGCACGGGTCGGCAGGGATCACCTGGACATCGACGCCCTCGATGATCGCGGTACGCGGCTGGTCCCGTTCTCGGCCTTGCTGGTCGTGAGCGAGGCGCCCTGAAACTGCCGAGAATGCCGTAAATGGAGAGCGGGACCGGTGCCACTCCACATGGAGTGCGCCGGTCCCGTCGGTGTGTAGCTGAGGGCTTTCAGGCGTCCGTGGTCGCCGAACCCTTGAGCCGCTCACGGCTCTTTGCGTACATGCGCTCGATGTACGACTCGAGCTCCGCGGCTTCGACGCGCCAGACCTTCTTGGGGCCCACCTGGATGGCGGGAAGGTCGCCGGTCCGAACCAGGGCATAGCCCTGAGCCATCGAGATGTTCAGGGTCTCGACCACATCGGCCAGAGAGAGAAAGCGCTTTTCCATGGGAACAGTGTGGCACGAGACACCGACATGAGGGGGTTATCCACAAGAAGTGTTTATCTGATGCCGGATCGGCGACGTTCGATCACTATGGTTCCGGCGCTCTGCTTGGGCTGCGCCCCATTGCGTCCAGATCGACGTTCAACTTGTACGCGAAGGTCTACCCAAAGTCCACGAAAGTACCCGGAAGGACCGACATGACGTATGCCCCGGCCGCCCCGGCGCCACCAAGCCTGGTTCAGGGTCTTCCCGAGCCCGTGGCAGCCCGGCTGCGTCGCCCACGCTGGCGCGACCCGCGACTTCTGACCGGCATCGTCATCGTCGCGCTCTCCGTGGCTCTCGGCTCCTGGGTGGTGTCGGCGGCGAGCCGCACCGTCCCGGTGTTCGTCGCGGACGGTGCCCTGACGCCGGGTGTGCCCCTCACCACCGACGCGCTCCGCGCGGTCGACGTGCGGCTCGGGGCTGGTACGAGCAGCTATCTCCCCGCGGACGAGCCACTGCCAGAGGGGCTGGTCGTGCTCCGCGTGGTGGACGACGGTGAGCTGGTCCCGCTCACGGCCCTCGGCGCCGACGCCGACGTCAGGTCCGTCGCGGTCCCCGTCGTCTCCGGTCTCTCGGACCGGATCCGGGCCGGCGCTGTGGTCGACCTGTGGTTCGTGCCCGACGCGCCGGTCAGCCCCGACGGAGGCGCCGGCAAGGACGGGCCGGAGCCGAGCACGCTCGCGGAGAGCGTGGTCGTGGAGCAGGTCGACGCGGAGGAGGGTGCGATCGTCGTGGACGGCACGGTCACGCTGCACGTGCTCGTCCCGACCGACTCGCTCCCGACAGTGCTGACCGCGCTCTCGGACGCGGGCACCGTCGCCGTCGTGCCGGTGGCGGGCAAGGTCCGATGAGCGAGGAGCGGATGGTCACCGTCCTGGTAGCGGTGCGCGTACCGGAGGAGGAGGCGGCGGCCGTCACCGTGCTCGGCGCGCAGCCGCTGGTGAACGTGGCACGCCGGTGCGCGGAGCTGACCGAGCTCCTCGCGGCGGCCGAGGCCGGGGCCGGCACGGCCGCCGTCGTCTCGGGGGACCTGCCCGGGCTGGACCGGGACGCGGTGGCGCGGCTGCGCGGCGCGGGCCTGCGCGTGGTCGCGATCGAGGACCCGACGACGTCCGCCGAACGGCTCGCCGGGCTGGGGTGCGACGTGGTGGTAGCCGAGGGGGACGCGGAGAACCTCGTCGCCGCCGTGCGGGGCGACGCGCCGGACGTCGCTGCGCCCGCCGCCCTGACACCTGAGCTGGAGGGGCGGCCCGGCACGGTCATCGCCGTCTGGGGGCCAGCCGGGTCGCCCGGCCGGACCACCACCGCGATCGAGCTCGCGGCGGCCCTCGCGGGGGTCGGCGCCGTCGCGCCACGCCGCTCGGGCCTGCTGCGCCGTTCCCACCCGGGTCCGCCACCCCATGAGGCGAGCACGGTCCTGCTGGCCGACGCCGACACCTACGCGTCGTCCGTGACCTCCCGCCTCGGTCTGCTCGACGACGCGCCGGGGCTCGCCGCCGCCGCCCGCGCTGCCGGGCAGGGTGCGCTGGACGTCGTGACGCTCGCCGGGCACAGCCCTGTGGTGCTGCCCGGGGTTCGGGTGCTCACCGGCATCACTCGTGCGTCGCGCTGGCCCGAGCTGCCCGCCACCTCGCTCGACATGGTGTTCCAGCGGTGCCGCGAGCTCGCGGCGTGGACCGTCGTCGACTGCGGTCCGGTCCTCGAGGCCGACGAGCTCTTGATGTACGACACGCGTGCACCGCAGCGCAACGGCGCGACCCTGAGCGCACTGCAGGCCGCGGATCTCGTGGTGGTCGTCGGCGGGGCGGACCCGGTGGGCCTGCAGCGCCTGGTGCGGGGCCTGGAGGACCTGCGCGACGCGGCCGTACCCGTGCCGGCGGCGCGCCTCGTGGTGGTCAACCGGGTGCGCGACTCCGCGATCGGGCGGCATGCAGAGTCCCAGATCCGCGACGCGCTCGCCCGGTACGCCGGGGTCGACGACGTGCACCTCGTCCCCGACGACCCGGTAGGCCTCGACGCGGCGCTGCTGGCCGGCCGGGTGCTCGCGGAGTGCGCGCCGGCCTCCCCGGCCCGGGTGGGATTCAGCGGGCTCGCCGCCCGGGTCAGGGAGCTCGTGCCCGCCGTGTGAGAGGGCCTCGTCGGGAGCTTCCTGGGTAACGATCCACCCGCCCGGCGCGGGTCGCCGACAGAAAAGTGACATCCACCGCTAGGTTGTGCGATGTGGCCGCCATGACGAAGGACAACTACGCCGACGACCTCCGTCTGGCGCACGTGATCGCCGACCAGGTCGACTCCATCACCATGTCGCGCTTCAAGGCGCTGGACCTCAAGGTCGAGACCAAGCCCGACCTGACCCCGGTGTCCGACGCCGACCGCGCCGCCGAGGACTTCATCCGCGGCCAGCTCGCCCGCGCTCGCACGCGCGACGCGATCGTCGGGGAGGAGTACGGCTCCGCAGGCAGCGGTGCGCGGCGCTGGATCGTCGACCCGATCGACGGCACCAAGAACTTTGTCCGTGGCGTCCCCGTGTGGGCCACGCTGATCGCCCTGGCCGACGGCGACGAGGTGGTTGTCGGCCTGGTCAGCGCGCCGGCGCTGGGCCGGCGCTGGTGGGCGGCGAAGGGCTCGGGCGCATGGACGGGCAAGTCGCTCGCTGCCGCGGCGCGCATGTCCGTGTCCGGGGTGTCCCGGGTCGCCGACGCGTCGTTCAGCTACGCGTCCCTCGGCGGCTGGGAGGAGCGGGGCTCGCTCGACGGCTTCCTCGACCTGACCCGCGCCTGCGCGCGCACCCGCGGGTACGGCGACTTCTGGTCCTACATGCTGGTGGCCGACGGCGCCGTCGACATCGCGGCCGAGCCAGAGCTCGAGGTCTACGACATGGCTGCGCTCGTGCCGATCGTCACCGAGGCGGGTGGCACGTTCACCTCGCTCGACGGTGCGCCGGGCCCGTGGGGCGGCAACGCGGTCGCGACCAACGGGAAGCTGCACAAGGAAGCGCTCGACTACCTGGCCTGAGCCCGTCAGCACCCTCAGCGCCGCGGGACGTCCTTGATCTCGCTCCAGTCGTACCAGAGCAGGTCCCGGTCGGTGACGCGCTGGAGCGCGGCGTCGAGGGCGGTCTCCGACTCCTCGCCGACCTCCGTCGTCGACTCGGCATCGCTCTCCTCGTCCGCGGCCGCGAGCACATCAGCGATGTCGGCGGCGGCCTCCGTCTCGTCCACGTGCACGCAGACGATCGCCACGTCCTCGACGGTGCTGGTGACCTCGACCTCCGAGCGGACCCGCTCGTCGTCGTCCGCGCCGGCGGGACCGTGGTCCGCCGCGCCCACCACGGCGTCGGGCACCTCCACGGTGATGACCACGCGCTGGTGCGGCGCGTCGGGGCGGCCGGCGATGAGCGCGAGGGAGTCGTCAGCCGCGTTCAGCGCGGCGACGTACTCGAGGCCTTCGGCGTCGTCGTCGGGCAGGGCAGCCTCGAGGTCCTTCGTGACGGCGTGCGCACGGCGCGGCGCGACGGTCCAGCGGGCGGCGTCCGAGGCGTGGGTGACGGCGTCGAGCTCGTCGAGCGTGGCGGGCACGTAGATGCGCATGTGCCCAGTCTGCCGTGTACGGGCCCGACGCGAGCGCCGCCACCCGTGTTCGCGCGCGTCCGGTGGCGGCGTCGGTGAGTGCCCGTACTCTCGTGTGCGGCGTCGGGGCGGGTGCCGAGTGCAGGGGTGAGCAGCCGAGGGTAGGAGACGAGATGAGTGCCAAGACCGCGATGCTGGTGTACGCGGACGGGGACGTGGCGGCAGGGCTGACCGAGGCGGCGGAGTTCGCGGACGAGGCGGGTGCCGCCGAGCTGCTCGGCCTGCTGTGGCCGCCTGCGCGGATCCGCCCGGACGGGGAGGAGCCGTGGGAGCTCGGTGACGCGGTGTTCCCGCCCCAGGGCCGGGCGTGCGCGCTGTCGACGCCCGAGGTGGACGTCCTGTGCGACCAGGCGCTCATGCTGGACCGGCCGTCGCAGCTTCCCGCACACCTGATCGGCGCGAGCATGGGCCGCACCCTCTACCTGCACGCGATGCACAGCGCGGTGGACTGGTTCGCCTTCGCGGTATGGCGGGACGGGGTGCTCGTGCGCTCGCTGAGCCTGTCTCCGGATGACGGTGTCCTCGAGGACACCGGGGAGCGGCTCGCCTTCGAGGCGCCGTTCTGGGCGGGCAAGCATCCGGCGCCGGCCGGCGCCGACTACCCGTTCCCGTTCCACCCGCTGGTCCTGGGGGACCAGGCGCTGCAGGAGTTCTTCGGGTTCAGCGGCGAGGGAGCGGATGACGGCGGTCCGTCCGCCGGCCGGCTGGACCCGTGGGCCGTGGAGCTGTTCGGCTTTCAGATCGCCTAGCGGGCGCGCTCGACAGATCCTTGAATCGCTCGTACATTTGTTCGAGAACGAGGAGGTTGGTCATGCCCGAACCCACAGCTGCTCCCGAACCCGCAGTGATCCCCATGCTGTCCTACCAGGACGGTGTCACCGCCATGGACTGGCTCATCGAAGCATTCGGCTTCACCGAGGCGGAACGCTGGCTGGACGACGACGGCCACCTCTCCCACGGCGAGCTCGACGCCGGGGGCGGTCGTCTGATGCTGTCCGAGCTCGCGTCCTACGAGGGCCCCGCGGCGCACCGTAAGCACTGCACGGCGGCCGATGCGTGGCTGTCGACGCCCTGGGTGATCGACGGTGTGCTGGTCCACGTGGCCGACGTCGACGCCCATTTCGCCCGTGCGCGGGCGGCCGGCGCCGGACTGCTCTCCGAGGTCGAGGACGCCCCGTACGGCCGGTTGTACCGGGCGGAGGACGTGGAAGGCCACCGCTGGATGTTCCTGCAGCCGTGAGGTGGTGGATCGACGGTAGGCAGGGCTCACGCTCGTAGAACCTGCCGGGTTGGTACTCGGCCACCTCGTCCACGAGCACCGTGCGCTCTTCGACCAGCGTGGTGAACGCGGCGTCCGCGGCGACGACCAGTGCGGCCCGCGCTCCGCCGTCGTCCAGGTACTGCACGTCCACAGCGCCGAAGCGGGCGTCCCTGACCGGCGCGGCTGCCACAGGTCGCCCGGTCTGCGCAGGGCCAGTCTGTGCTGCGTCGGTCCGCGCGGCGTCAGCCTGCGCGACGTCGGTCCGCGCTGCGTCGGGCTCAGAGGTCACCCGCACAGTCTGGCGTCGAACGAGCCCGGTGCGGACCACGCACGGCAGCGGGTAATGACACTCGCGCACGCTTGACCCGCGCCGAACCGCAACCTGCTGGTCGATGTGGGCGCCCGCCGGCGCCGAACCGCAACCTGGACGTCAGGTGGAGCGCCGAACCGCAACACCACGGTCGATAGGGCGTCTGGCTGACACACAGGCTTCGGTTCGTCGCCGGGGTGGGGATGCAGGTTGCGGCTCGGCGCCGCTGGTCGCCGGGGTAGGCGTGCAAGTTGCGGTTCGGCGGGGCTGGTTCGCCTCGGCGGACGTGCAGGTTGCGGTTCGGCGCCGAGTCAGGCGTCCGAGCCCGTCCGCGAGGAGAGCAGGCGGCGGAACGAGCTCAGCCGGGCGGCACGGGCTGCCCGCTCGTCGTCCGGGGAGCCATCGATCCAGTCGTCGAGGGCGCAGTCCGGTGCGTCGGCCAGGTGGGTGCAGCCGCGCGGGCACTCCTGCGCCACCTCGTCGAGGTCCTCGAACGCGTTCAGCAGGTGTGCCACCTCGACGTGCGCGAGGCCGAAGGAACGAACGCCCGGGGTGTCGATCACCCAGCCGTCGAACGCGTCGAACGTGTCGTGGGGCTCGTCCGCCGCGACGGCTACGGGCAGCGGGAGCGCCACGGCGGAGGTCGAGGTGTGCCGACCCCGGCCCGTGACGTCGTTGACCACCCCGACGGCGCGCTTTGCCTGCGGCACCAGGGCGTTGATCAGCGTCGACTTGCCCACGCCGGAGTGGCCCACCAGTACGGACACCAGACCGCGCAGCCGGCCGCGGACCTCCTCGACGGACTCGGGAGCCAGCACCAGGTCGCCGACCGCCCCGCCGGCCTCGTCAGCCTCACCGCCGTCAGCCTCACCGCCGTCCGCCTCACCGACGGCTGCCTCACCGCCGTCCGCCCCACCGGAAGGTGCGCGCCGTGTCACCACGACCTCGACGCCGAGCGGCTCGTAGAGCGCTCGCAGCTCGTCGGGTGAGGCCAGGTCCGCCTTCGTCAGGCAGAGCAGCACCGACATGCCCGCGTCGTAGGCGGCCACGACACAGCGGTCGATCATGCCGGTCCGGGGCTCGGGCTGGGCCAGCGCCGTGACGATGACCAGCTGGTCCGCGTTGGCGACGACTATCCGCTCGTACGGGTCGGTGTCGTCGGCGGTGCGGCGCAGCGTCGACGTGCGCTCCTGGATGCGCACGATGCGCGCGAGCGAGCCCTCCCCGCCCGAGACGTCACCCACGACGTCGACCCGGTCGCCCACGACCACGCGGGTGCGGGTGAGCTCGCGTGCCTTCATGGCGGTCACAGTCGTGCCGTCGGAGGAGGCGCCGGCGGAAACGTCGTCGGCGTCCTTGACCAGGAGCGTGTACCGGCCGCGGTCCACGCCCGTGACCAGGCCGGTCACGGCGTCGGAGTGCTCGGGGCGCTGCTTGGTCCGGGGGCGCGAGCCGCGCTTGGACGGGCGGGAGCGGAAGTCCGACTCGTCGATGTCGCGCCGGCCCATCAGGAACGCTCCATCAGGAGATGCCCATCAGGCGGCCGAGCCGAGCATGCTCAGCCACATGCCGGTGAAGTCGGGCAGCGTCTTGGCCGTGGTGCCGACGTCCTCCACCCGCACGCCCGGTACCCGTAGACCGAGCAGCGCCGCGGATGTCGCCATGCGGTGGTCGGCGTACGTGCGCACGACGTCGCCGCGCAGCGGGCGGGGTGTGATGACCAGGCCGTCGCGAGTCTCTTCCGCCTGCCCGCCGAGCCGCGTGATCTCGCGGGCCAGGGCAGCGAGCCGGTCGGTCTCGTGGCCCCGCAGGTGAGCGATGCCGCGCAGCCGGGACGGGGAGTCCGCCAGCGCGGCCAGCGCGGCGAACGTGGGCGCGAGCTCGCCGCCGGCGCGCAGGTCGACGTCGATCCCGTGCAGCTCGCCCGTCCCCGTCACGGACAGGACCCCGTCGGTCAGGGTGTAGGTGCCGCCCATGCGCTCCAGCAGCTCCGGCACCATGGCGCCGGGCTGCGTCGTCAGGGTCGGCCAGCCCGGGACGCGGACGGTGCCACCCGCCACCAGGGCGGAGGCGAGGAACGGCGCCGCGTTGGACAGGTCGGGCTCGACGCGGACGTCACGGGCGGCGATCGGCCCGGGGGAGACGTCCCACATGCCGTCGCGGGAGTCGTCGACCACGACGCCGACGTCGCGCAGCGTCGCGACCGTCATCTCGATGTGCGGCAGGCTCGGCAGCGTGGCGCCGATGTGGCGCAGGCTGAGGCCGCGATCGAAGCGAGCCGCGACGAGCAGCAGCCCGGAGATGAACTGCGAGGACTCGGAGGCGTCGACGTCGACGGCGCCGCCCGGCACGCTGCCCCGGCCCTCCACGGTGAACGGGAGGTGGGTCGGCAGGACGGTGGAGTCCGCGGAGCCCGTCGTGGGGCGCTGTCCTGAGCCTGTCGAAGGATCGTGCACCGTGATCCCGAGGGCCCGCAGCGCCGCGAGGACGGGAAGCATCGGACGGACGCGGGCAGCGGGGTCGCCGTCGAACCGGACGGGTCCGTCGGCGAGCGCCGCGAACGGCGGCAGGAACCGCATCACGGTCCCGGCGAGGCCCGTGTCCACCTCGGTGCCGCCGGTGACGGGGCCCGGCGTCACGTGCAGCGTGCTGGGGTGGTCGCCCTCCTCGACGCGGGCGCCCAGGGTGCGCAGCGCGCCGATCATGAGGTCGGCGTCCCGGCTGCGCAGCGCGCCGCGCAGGGTGCCGGGGCCCTCGGCGAGGGCGGCGAGCACCAGGAGCCGGTTGGTGAGCGACTTGCTGCCGGGTACCTCGACCGTCGCGTCCAGCGGAGCACCGGCGAGCGGTGCTTCCCAGGTCGGTGCGGGCGCGGTGGTGGAGGAAGTCATGTGCCGAGATTATCGCGGACCGTGCCCGAGCAGCGGCTCCGTGCGAGACCCGGGTGCCACCTGGGTGACGTGGACGTCTGGCACGTGACGGGCGTCAGGCCTCGGCGGCGACGGCCTTCGCTTCCGCACGGGCCGCACGCGCCTGCTGGACGCGCCAGGACAACCCGGGCCTGCCCTCAAGGTCCGCGCCCGCGATGAGCGCGGCGCCCACGGACGCGAGGTTGCGCAGGAACCGCTCGGTGCGCGGGCCGCGCTCCTCCTTGGGCGCGGTGAAGGGCTGGTTCACCACGGCGAGGGGCAGCGTGAGCAGCGCCAGCGCGATGGCGGACGCGCGGGGCGCCTTGCCGAGCGCGAGCAGCGTGCCTGCGGTGGCCGTCGCGATGCCGTGCGCGCGGACGAGCGTGGTGACCTGCTTCTCGCTGAGCGGCTCCGCGCCCAGCGCCTGGGTGGCCAGGGCGGAACCGGTCTTGGCCGTGGAGACGTGCTCACCCGGCTTCCGGGCGGCCTGCACTCCGTCGTAGATGAACGATGAGGCCAGCAGGGGACGCGCGATGTGTCGAAGCAGCATGCCTCCACCTTGGCAGATGCTGGCCACGAATGCAGCAGGATGGCGCTATCGGATGGCGCGCGGCGGGCGGCAGGGGCGGGCACGGGGGATGGTCCCCGCCACACCGGGAATTCGGCGCCGGGGGCACAGGTTGAACCCGAGGTGGAGCGATGCCACGAGAAGGATCCGGTGAGGAACAGGGTGATCGACACGGTGACAGACATGGCGACCAGCACGGTGACCAGCGAGGCGACGGGCGCTGCTACCGGTCCGACGTCCGGCGGGCAGGGCGCGCCCCTGATGTTCGGCGCGGTTCCGGCACACCTGCTCGACCCCGGCGCGGACACGGTCCGGTCCACCGCGAAGTCCACGGCAGGCGCCCTGTCGGACACGGGTTGGCCGACGCGGCTAGGCTCAAGTGCGATGACTGACAATTCCCGCGAGCAGAAGAAGGACGCCGACGAGGTCGGCGCCGATGCCGGGGCGCGCCCCGACACGAACGCGAGCGAGGGTGTTGTCGGGACCACGGAAGCCTCCGCGGCCGAGAGCACCACCGAGACCAGCACCGAGACCACCGGTCAGGACGGCGACGACGAGGGCACCGAACGTTCCCCGCAGGAGGAGAGTGCCGCGGCCCGAGCCGCGCGCTTCGAGCGGGACGCGCTCCAGTACCTCGACCAGCTCTACTCCGCCGCGCTGCGCATGACGCGCAACCCGGCGGACGCCGAGGACCTGGTGCAGGAGACGTTCGCCAAGGCGTTCGCGGCGTTCCACCAGTACCGGCCGGGTACGAACCTGAAGGCCTGGCTGTACCGCATCCTCACGAACACGTTCATCAACAGCTACCGCAAGAAGCAGCGCGAGCCGCAGCAGTCCCAGACCGAGGACGTCGAGGACTGGCAGATCGCGCGTGCGGCGTCGCACACGTCGCGCGGCCTGCGCTCGGCGGAGGTCGAGGCGTTGGACCGGCTTCCGGACAGCGATGTGAAGCGGGCGCTCGCCGAGCTCCCGGAGGACCGTCGGATGGTCGTGTACTACGCCGACGTCGAGGGCTTTCCCTACAAGGAGATCGCAGAGATCATGGGAACTCCGATCGGGACCGTGATGTCCCGGCTTCACCGCGGACGCCGGCAGCTGCGTGAGCTCCTGGCCGACTACGCCGCTCAGCGAGGACTCGTCAGCCAGGCGCCCGGAGGTGCGCAGTGAACAACATCAAACCCATCCCGCACGACACGGCGGGGGAGTCCGAGTGCGAGCACGCGCTCAAGCACCTCTACGAGTACCTGGACTCCGAGATGACGCCGGAGGACGAGCAGCGCATGCGCGCGCACGTCGCCCACTGCTCGCCGTGCCTGGCTGAGCTGAGCGTCGAGGACCTCGTGAAGCAGCTCGTGAAGCGGTCGTGCAGCGAGCGCGCGCCGGACACGCTGCGGGTGCGGATCCACGAGCAGCTGACGGTCATGACCGTCGTGGAGTGACGACGTCCGGCTGACCGCCGGCGGGCATGACGAAGGGCCGGGACCCCTAGCGATCTACAGGGGTTCCGGCCCTTTCGTGTGCCCAGCTGGGCGGCTCACGGTCCTGACGGACGCTCGAGCCGGCTCAGGTGTTGGGACGCTTGCCGTGGTTCGCTGCCTTGCCGGCACGGCTACGGCGCTTGCGACCGCGCTTGCTCATCTGTGTCTCCTGCCAGGTGACGGACTGAATGGCTCCAATGATCCCACAGTTCGCCGGGTTGTCGGGCCCGTAAAGGGGTTGCTGGACCCGGGAACGCGATATAACGTGTCTCACGTCAACGCGATATATCGTGTTCGCAGCGCGAGCCCGAGCCGACCGAGAGCACCGGAGGAACCATGAGCGCAGACAGCTGGACCGTCACCGGTCCGCAGACCATCGAGCTCGATGGTGTGATCACCGTCGACGCACACGTCGTCGACGGCCGGCTCGACATCGTCGCCCACGACGAGCCGGTGGCCCGGGTGGAGGTGCACTCCGTCGAGGGCAGGTCCCTCGAGGTGCGTCTCGAGGGCGGTCACCTCGTGATCGGGCACGAGAGCGGCCTGTCGGGCTGGGGCTCGTTCATGAAGCGGTTCGCGGACTTCGGTGGCAAGGCACGCGCCGACATCCACGTCGCGGTGCCGGCCGGCACCACCGTGCGGCTCGGCACCGTCCGCGGCGAGGGCCTCCTCGCCGGCACGACGGCGGGTGCGTCGGCGTCCACCGTCTCCGGGTCGCTGCTGGTCTCGCGCACGGCCGGCGACCTCAGGCTGAACACCGTCTCCGGCGAGGTGACGGTCCGCGACCACGTGGGTGACGTCACGAGCAACACGGTGTCCGCGGACGTCGTGGTGAGCGCATCGGCCGACGCCGTGACGTCGTCGTCGGTCTCGGGCGACGTGACGTTCGACCTGGTGAACCAGCCAAGGACCGTCCGGGTCAACACGGTGTCCGGGAACATGCTCCTGCGCGTGCCGGACGAGCGGGCCGTCGAGGTGTCGGTGCAGAGCGTCAGCGGGCGCGTCACGCTGGGCGGCCTGCAGTTCACCGGTGGCGGCGGCGCGAAGGTCACCGGCGGCGAGCGGTCGGCGCGGCCGGGCGTCATGCAGCTGCGGGTGACCGGCGTCTCCGGCGACGTCACCGTGATCGGTGGGCCGCAGGACGCGGCGGACGTCCCGGCCGACGCAGTGCCCGCGGACGCGGCGCCCGTGGAGCTGTAATGCCACCTGTGTTCGCCCACGGGGAGCTGCGCCTGTACCTGCTGGTACTGCTCCTGGACGGCCCCCGGCACGGGTACGAGCTGATCACGGAGCTCACCCGGCGCTTCGGTGGTACCTACCGCCCCAGTGCGGGAACCATCTACCCGCGCCTGGCCCGGCTCGAGGAGGAAGGCCTGGTGCGCCGCTCGGTCCCGGGCGCGCAGGCAGCCGAACCGGCAGGCTCGCCGGGCGCCGGCCGCAAGGCCACGTACGAGCTCACCCCGGCAGGCCGGGCCGAGCTCGACTCCCGCCTCGACGACGTCCGGCGCCTGGAGCGCAGCGTCGCCGAGACTGTGCGCAGCCTCGCGGACGAGGTACGGGCGGACGTCCGTGACACGATGCGTGGCCTGCGGGCCGAGCTCGCCGCCGCGGCGCAGGAGGCGCGCTCCCGGCCCCGGCCGGGGCCGGGTACCGCGCCCGACCCGCGCCGCACACAGTCCAACTCGCTGCGGCACGACGCCGAGGCGATGCTCCAGCGGTTCCGCAACGACGTGCTGGCCGACCTGCGGGAGGCCGACGTCGCGGGTACGGTGTCGGCGCTGACCGTGGAGACGCTGCGTACCGTCCTCGACTCGGCACGTTCCGCGGTCCGTGGGACGCTGCCGCACAGCACGGCTTCTCCGCCGAGCCGCGCAGAACGCACGAACCCCGAGTGATGCGCACTCCCCATGAGTGCACCCATGCACCCATCCAGACGAACGACCCCGCAACGTCCCCAATGAACGGAGCACAGCGATGACCACCGAGTCCTGGAGCGTAGCCGCCCCGCAGACCATCGAGGTAGGCGGCGCCTCGACCCTGATCGTCCGACTGACGAACGGCCGCGCGGAGATCGTGGCCGACCCGAACCGCGCCTCCGGAGCCCTCGTCGAGGTGCTCGAGGTGTCGACGCGGCCGCTGCAGATCCTTGCCGAGCACGGCAACCTCCGGATCGCCTACGACTTCCCGGGCCTCGAGGGCTTCGTGGACCGCTTCCGCGGCCTCAAGGACCACGACAGCGCGGTCGTCCGGGTGACGGTCCCGGCCGCCTCTGTGGTCGACGTCGCCACGGTCGGCGCCGAGGTCGTGGTGACCGGGTCGCAGGCGGGGGTCAACGTCAAGACAGCGGGCGGCGCCATCACCGTCACCGGAACCACCGGGTCCGTGACCACCAAGTCCGGTACGGGCGCTGTCACCATCGCCGAGCACGCGGGCGACGTGGCGGTCTCGACCGTCTCGGGCGCGGTCTCGGTGGTGGGTGCCCTGGGCCGGGTATCCGTCCAGACGGTGTCCGGTGCCGTCGACGTCACCGCCATCGGCACCACGCCGCTCGTCAACGCCAAGACGGTGTCGGGCACGGCGGCGGTGCAGCTCGACGCCGGGTCCCCGGTCAACCTCCGGGCGCGCAGTGTGACGGGCAAGGTGATGATCGACGGCGCACAGGCGACGTCCAGCGCGCAGCGCACCGTCGTCGTCGACCACGCGGAGCCGGGGGCGGCCGCGTACATCTCGACCAACACGGTCTCGGGAACGGCGACGATCACCCGCGGCTGAGCGGTCGCAGGCTCAGGCTCTATTTGTTTCGCCTGAGCCTGCGGTTCCGCTCCGGGCGCGTGCCTCGTTCCTCGGCCCGCACCCTGCGCTGCACCTCCGGCTCAGGCGACCTCGTCCTGGGGGAGGCCCAGCCACGCGTGCCAGCCCGTGTGCAGCACCAGCCACGCCATGAGCCCGTAACCGGCCTGGCCCGGGTAGACGCCGCCGCCCTGCGCGAGGTCGGCGAGCCACTGCTCGTGCTGGGCCAGAGGTGTGTACGTGTCGACGTACGGCACCCGGCGCCGGCTGGCGACGTCGGCGAACGCGTCGGACAGCTCGGCGATCCGGTCGCCCTCGGCGGGCATGCCGGGTGGCGGCCCGACCACGAAGGCCGCGGTCCGGTTCGCGTCCGCGACGTCGAGGATGTTCGCCAGGTTCAGGCGCGAGCGGGCGACGGTGAGCCCCGAGGCGACGTCGTGCCGTCCCAGGGCCACGACCAGGCGGTTCTCGATCTCCGAGTCGGGGCCGAAGCGCGCCGCCGTCTCCGCCTCCCAGCGCGCGCCGAGCTGCGTGCTGGTCTCGCCGGGCACGGCGAGGGTGAAGAGCATGGCGGGCCGAGAGAAATGGGTGCGCGCGACGACGCGTCCGGTCCAGCCGAGTGCACGAGCGTCTCCGACACCCGTGGCCAGCTCGTCACCGACGACGCAGATGCGCACCTCGCGATCCTGCAACGGACTCTCCTTGCCTGTTCCCGGCAGCCTGGCGGACGGCCGGTTCCCCATTGTGGTGCACGGACCGTGACCGATCGGTGACAACGCGCCGACGCCGACCCGTCGACGTCAGAACCCGAGACTTCGGGGCACAGCCGTCAGAGCAGGGTGAGCCCCCAGCGGACACCGTGGCTCTCGCCCGGAGCGAGGTGCACGAGCCGCTCGCGCGTGCGGAACGCGTCGGCGACGCAGGTCATCGGCTCGGCGGCGAGGCCGTGCCTGCGCCGGTCCGGGGCGATGTGGTCACCCGTGCAGATCTGCCAGACGTCCTGCGACTCGTCCATCCAGACCGCGGACGTGCGCCCGTCGGGCGCGGTCAGGTGGGCCCAGGACAGGCCGTCCGCGTCGCGGACGACGTCCACGTACGCGTCGTCGAGGTCCAGGCCGGCCGCGCTGCGCGGTTCCCGCAGGTCATAGGTGCCCGACGCCGGCTCGGTGCCGGTCGGCAGGAGCCGATCGTCGGTCGTGACCCGGGTGCCCGCGTCGAGCCGCACCGTGCACTCGTCCAGGTCGGCGCCGCCCGTGGACAGCCAGGGGTGGAACCCGCACCCGTAGGGCGCCGTGCTCGCCCCTACGTTGGTGACGTCCAGCGTGACCCCGAGGCCGGCGTCGGACAGGGAGTAGCGGATCTGCGCCACCAGCTGGAACGGGTAGCCGGGCCGGGCGACGAGCTCGAGCTCGAGCGCCACGGCGGAGCCGGAGTGCTCGCGCACCGACCAGCGCTCCCACGCCGCGAGCCCGTGCAGGGCGGTGTTGCGCGCCGGCTCGGTCACGGGCAGCTGGTGCGTCTCGCCGCCGTACTCGTAGGAGCCGTCCCGGAGCCGGTTGGGCCAGGGGATGAGCACCGCGGAGTTGAACACGGGGCTGATCTCGTCAGCTCCGAACGGGACCACGACGTCGCGTCCGTCCACCGAGTACTCTCGCAGCGCCGCACCCACCTGGGTGACCGTCGCGCGGTGGCTGCCATGGCTGATCCGGAACTGGTCCCCGGAAGGATGGGGCCTGGCCTCCGCAACGGGAGGAATTTCTGTCGTCACACTCACACCGTAACCGTAGGGCAATTTCTGCCTGCGCCACGTAGCGTGAGACAGCAGACTGGGGGGTCGTGTCGTGACATCCGCGAACGACCCCGCTACGAACAGGACCTGAGGACTGGTCCACGCGGGCAGGTCTGCCCGCCCCAGCAGTAGGAGGAACGATGGAACAGCAGGTACTCGGACGGACCGGTCGGCTCGTATCGGCTGTGGGCCTGGGGACCTGGCAGCTCGGTGCTGACTGGGGAGAGGTCAGCGAGAGCGACGCCCGTGCGGTCCTCGAGGCCTCGCTGGAGGCCGGTGTGACCTTCTTTGACACCGCTGACGTCTACGGCGACGGCCGCAGCGAGCAAGCTATCGGTTCCTTCCTCAAGGACCACCCCGACACCGGGATCACCGTCGCCACGAAGATGGGGCGGCGCATGGACCAGGTGCCGGAGAACTACGTGCTGGAGCACTTCCGCGAGTGGACCGACCGCTCCAGGCGCAACCTCGGCGTCGAGCGCCTGGACCTGGTGCAGCTCCACTGCCCGCCCACGGCCGTCTACTCGTCGGACGCCGTCTACGACGCGCTCGACCAGCTCGTGTCCGACGGCGCCGTCGCGGCGTACGGCGTCAGCGTCGAGAAGTCGTCGGAGGCCCTCGAGGCCATCGCCCGGCCCAACGTCGCGACCGTGCAGATCATCCTCAACGCGTTCCGGCTCAAGCCGCTCGAGGAGGTGCTCCCCGCGGCCTCGGCGGCGGGAGTCGGCATCATCGCGCGGGTCCCGCTCGCGTCCGGCCTGCTCTCCGGCCGGTACACGAAGGAGACGGTGTTCGCCGAGAACGACCACCGCACCTTCAACAGGGACGGCGCGGCGTTCGACGTCGGCGAGACGTTCTCCGGTGTGCCCTACGAGGTGGGGCTCGAGGCCGCAGGCCGGTTCACCGAGCTGGCCAAGGACCGCGTCGGCGACTCCCTCACCCCGGCCCAGGCGGCCATTGCCTGGGCCTGGCAGCGGCCAGGCGTCTCGTCCGTGATCCCCGGCGCGCGCAACGTCGAGCAGGCGCGGGCGAACGCGGCGGCGGGGGATGCGGCGACGCTGGGCCCCCTGTTCATGTCCGGCGTGCGCGAGATCTACGACGAGATGATCAAGGAGCACGTCCACGACAAGTGGTGAGCCCATCCTGCCGAGGTAGAACTGGGGCGAGATAGAACTGGGGCCGGAGCGCTGATCAGCGCTCCGGCCCCAGCGGCCGGGGACCTCAAGGACCTCAAGC
>NZ_JBEZZF010000023.1:0-76064 GCF_040639055.1 Promicromonospora sp. NPDC023987
GTGAGATCGGTCGCATGGGATGAGATCGGTCGGTTGACTGACCGATCTCATCCCAACCGACCGAACTCAGCTGACAACAGAGCGATCAGCGGGCCGTGACGATCGGGATCGAGCCCGTCGCCGTGTACTCACGCAGCCGCTTGCGCACCGTCGACTCGCTGACGCCGACCACTTCCGCGACCTCCCGTACCGTGCGGCCCTTGGCGCGCAGGTCGATCATGCGTTCTGCGTCCTGCGTGCCGAGCTGCGTGTTCCGGCGCGGCGGGCGACGACGCGGCATCGCTTCCCGGACGTTCGCCGTGGCCCGGTCGGCGGCCTCCGCCGGCTCGGCCGGGACCGGCTCAGGCCCCGGCGCTCGCTCGCTCACGCTCTGCCGGCGCATGTCGAGAGCGGCGCTACGCCGTGCGGGCCTACGCCCCCTGTCCCTGTCGGCTGCTTCTCCGTCGAACACGCCCCCGTCGAGCCCGTCCCTGTCGAAGCCGTCCCCGTCGAACCCGGCCCCGTCGAGCCCAGCCCTGCCGACCGCGTCCCTCTCGTCCACCCCCGCGTCGCGCCCCGCCACGGTCCGGCCCTCGCCGAACTCCGCCGCGATGGCGTCGGCGGCCCGGCCCTCGTACCTGGGCGCCCCCACGTCGGCCCCGGACCCCAGCTCGCTGGACACCCGCCCGTCCATGGGCTCGGCGTCGACGAGGATGCCGGTCAGCCGCTGCCGGTCGGCGAGGTGCAGGCGGGCGACGTCGGCCGTGCCGTCGCCGACGGCGGCGAGCGCCTCGCACCACGCGGCGACCTGGGCGCGCATCTCCATCGGCGGGACGGTGCGTAGCGCCACGGAGCGTGCCCGACGACGGCCGGCCTCGGCGCGGGCGAGCCGACGGCGGGCTGCCCTGGACCCGTCGCTCAGGCTCTGCGCCCGGAACAGGTCCTCCGTGGAGAGGAAGAGGGCGTGCATGCGCGCCGACTGCCGCATCGCGGACCAGGAGGTGCCGGTGGCGAGGTGCCGGTCACCGATCAGCGCGAGGTGCCACATGAGGGCGGCGAGCAGCGGCACGATGAACCGGAACACGACAGCACCGACCGGGTGGCCGATGTACGCCTCGTGCCACGCGGCGAACACGCCGGACGCCGAGGAGAGGGCCCAGGTCAGGGCGAGCAGGGTGCCGCCGGGCCGGTTGTCCCGGGCGGCCTCGCGGGCCAGGAGCGCGACGGTGACGAGGGACAGCTCGAAGACACCGGCGGTCGCGTACGCGGTGCCCTGGTTCATGGCGAGGACGTCGATGCCGAACTGGACCATCGCCAGGTACGCGGACCCGGTCGAGATGAGGGCGACGGAGATCGCGCCGGTGAGGACCAGTCTGCGGGAACGGCGCGTCGGGACGGTCGATACGGGGAACGTCCGGTCGGCGGGGGCCACGGGTTGACTCCTAGGTCGAGGGCTGGCGGGGCGTCTGCAACAGTTTCTGCAACAGTTCAGGTACCCAGAGATTCGGGCGGACACGAAGATATCGGACAAGAGTGACAACCCGGTATCGTCGGTTGCTCGGCTGCGCCGGGCGGACGACCAGGGCACCATGGACACGCACGGCCACCTGCGCGGGCAGCGCAGGCTCACGGAGGGACACCATGACGGAGCAGCACAGCGAGCCGACGGCGGGGCCGGGGACACGCCGCTCCCCCGCCCGGCACACCTGGGCATGGGTGGGTGGCATCCTCGCCGTCGCGCTCCTCGGGACCGCGCTCTGGGCCGGCACGCGGCCGGCCGACAACGCTGACGCCGCGGCGGTGGTGGTCACGTCGGCGAGCCCGTCGCC
Organism: Promicromonospora sp. NPDC023987; assembly: GCF_040639055.1. NCBI lineage: Bacteria > Bacillati > Actinomycetota > Actinomycetes > Micrococcales > Promicromonosporaceae > Promicromonospora > Promicromonospora sp. NPDC023987. The sequence goes on from NZ_JBEZZF010000023.1 coordinate 1,809, forward strand.
GTCGGCCAGCCCTGCCCCGTCGAAGCCGGAGCCGACTCCCGCGACCTACTCCCTGCGGTCCCTCCCCGCGCCGGACATCGACGGGATCCTGCCCCGCGAGCTGCCGCGGGCCGAGGTGAACACGCTGACGGGCCTGCCGGGCTCGGTGGCGGAGCCGAAGGACGCGCGGATCCCGGTCTGGACGGAACCCGACGTGACCACGGCACCGGTCCTCGCCCTCGAGTCCAGCTACTACGACGCCGACGCCCGCTGGCTCGTCCTCGAGCGCCGGTCGGGGTGGGTCAAGGTGCTCGTCCCGTACGGACGCGGCGCCCTACCCTCCGACGATCCCGAGAAGGTCAACGGAACAGCAGGCTGGCTCCGTGCGAGCGACGTGGACCTGAAGCGGGAGAAGCGGTCCGTGGTGGTCGACCTGTCGGACCGCACCGTGACGGTCGAGCACGCCGACGGCACCAGCGACCAGCTCGCTGCCGCCATCGGCGCGTCCGAGACGCCGACGCCGCAGGGGCTCACCCAGGTCTTCACGGTGACGGAGGCGGTGAACACCGGCCTGTCCGTGTTCCTGTCGATGCAGAGCGAGGCCCTGGACGGGTTCTTCGGCAACGACTACGCCGCCACCGCGCTCCACGTGGGCGTCGGCCAGGGCCAGGCGGTGAGCAACGGCTGCGTCCGGCTCACAGCTAAGGACTTCGAGGTGCTCACCGACCTGGATCCTGGCGTCCCGGTGCTGGTCAAGGCTTGACGGCCGGCCCGGCCGGGCAGTCCTCCTCCGCCGCCTTGCGGAAGCACCCCACGAAGTGGCCGGGCGCGTGCTCGACCAGCCCCAGGCCGTTGGGCACGCCGTCCACGGACTCGGCCTCGTCGCCCAGCGACCGGCCCTGCGCCGTGATGTCCTCGTGGTACAGGCACCGCCCCGCGAGGCGACGGGTGCGCTCCGCCTCCTCCGCCTCGACCTCCTCCCACGTCCGGTCCAGGTGCGGCACCGAGGCCAGCAGGTCGCGCGTGTAGGGGTGCAGCGGGTCGTCGAAGACGGCGGTGGTATCGCCCCGTTCCACCACGCGCCCCTTGTAGAGGATGACCACCCGGTCGGAGACGTAGTTGCCGAGCGAGAGGTCGTGCGTGACGAACAGGATGCCCAGGCCGCGCCCCTTGAGCTCGCCCAGCAGGTTGAGCACGTCGATGCGGGTCGAGGCGTCGAGCATGGAGATGATCTCGTCGGCGACCAGCAGCTCGATGTCGAGCAGCAGGGCGCGCGCGATGAGCAGACGCTGGAGCTGCCCGCCCGAGAGCTGGTGGGGGTACTTGCCGAGGATGTCGTCGGGCTCCAGCGTGACCGCGGCGAGCGCGCCGTCCAGCTTCTCCCGCCACTCCCCCGACGCGACCCGCGGAAAGTAGGAGCGCCGCAGGGTCTCGAAGGTCCGGTCCACCTTGTAGATGGGGTTGAACGAGCTGAACGGGTCCTGGAACACGCCCTGGACCTTGCGGTAGTAGTCGCGGCGCGCGCGGAACCCCAGCTTGGTGACGTCGCGCCCGTCGAACGTGATGGTGCCACCCGTCGAGCTGAGCAGGTGGAGCACCATCTTGCCGATGGTCGACTTGCCGCTGCCGGACTCGCCGATGAGCGACACGACCTCGCCGCGCCGCACGTCGAGGCTGACCTGCCGTACGGCGTGCAGGTCGGAGGTGCCGAAGGTGCCGGTCCGGTAGACCTTGTCGAGCTCGTGGAGCGTGAGCATCAGCTCACCGCCCAGCACGCGACGTGATGTCCCTCGGCCACTTCGCGGAAGGGCGGCGCCTCGGCGCACTTGTCGTGCACCAGGGGGCAGCGGTCGCGGAACCGGCAGCCTGCGGGCGGTTCCAGGAGCGACGGCGGCCGCCCCTCGATCCCCTCGAGCTGCTGCTCCTCGTACCGGTCGCCGACCTTGGGCAGCGCCCCGATGAGCATCTTGGTGTACGGGTGCAGCGGAGCGTTGATGATCGTCTTGGCCGGCGCCTTCTCGGCAAGATGCCCCGCGTACATGACGAGGATGGTGTCGGCGACCTGGAACAGCACGGAGATGTCGTGCGTGATGACGATCATCGACTTCACGAAGCCGTGGTCACGGAACTCGACGAGCGCCCGGGCGACGGCCTTCTGGGACGACACGTCGAGCGCGGAGGTCACCTCGTCGCCGATCAGCAGCGACGGGTTCAGGAGCGTCGAAAGCACGAGCACCACGCGCTGCTTCATGCCGCCGGAGAGCTCGATCGGGTAGCGCTTCAGCACGTCGGTCTCCAGCCCGACGAGCTTGAGCCGCCGCTCGAGCTCCGGCAGCACCTCGGCGTACCGGACGTTGTGCGCCGCGAGCAGGTCGCGGATCATCCGGCCGATCTTGCGGGTCGGGTTCATCGCCGACATCGCGTACTGCGGGATGAGCGACACCTCGCGGTAGCGGTAGCGGCGCATGGCGGCGTCGTCGGCCAGCGGCAGCTCGTCGTCGTCCAGGACGACGGTGCCGCCCACGTGCTTCATGCGGGTGTCGAGGCGGATCAGGGCCTTGCCGAGCGTCGTCTTGCCGCAGCCGGACTCGCCGGCGATGCCCATGATCTCTCCGTCGGCCACCTCGAAGGTGACGCCGTCGAGGGCTTTGACGTCGCCACGCAGCGTGCGGTACCAGACCTTGAGGTCGTTCACAGCCAGGGCCATGTCACATCTCCCGCAGCTTGGGGTTGAAGACCTCGTCGAGGCCGACGTTCATGATGTAGAGCGAGCCCACGATGAGCGTGATGCCCAGCCCCGGCGGGATGAACCACCACCACAGCCCCAGATGGAGCGCACTCCACTGCACCGCCTGGTTCATCATCAGACCGAGCGACATCGCGTTGGTGGGGCCGAGCCCGATGAAGTCGAGCGACGCCGCCGTGAGGATGGACCCGCCGAACAGCAGCACGAACGTCATGAAGAGGTAGGAGTACATGTTGGGCGCCACCTCGCGCCGCAGGATCGTGCCCACCCCCACGCCGGACAGCCGCGCCAGGTCGATGAAGTCGCGCGAGCGCAGCGACAGCGTCTGCGAGCGCACCGCGCGCGCCACCCAGGGCCAGCTGAAGATGCCGATGTAGAGCGCCTGCATCGGGACGCTCCGCACGCCCAGGTAGGCGTTGATGATGATGAGCACCACGAAGCCGGGGATCACGAGCACGACGTTGGTGAGCATGTTCAGCAGCTCGTCGATCAGGCCGCCGCGGTAGCCCGCGACGAACCCGATCGTCATGCCGATCACGGCGGCCACCCCACCGCCGAGGAGGCCCACGAGGAACGTGGACCGCAGGCCGGCGACGAACTGCGCGAACACGTCCTGGCCGAACGTCGTGGTGCCGAACGGGAAGTCCGCGGACGGCGGCGCCATGGGCGGCCCCGCGTAGTCCATCGGTGCGTACTTCAGGAACGCGGGCCCGATCAGCCCGAGCAGCAGGAAGGCGACCACCACGACGGCGCCGATCAGCACCTTGGGGTTGCGGAGCGCGAAGTACAGCGTCTCGCGGGTGTCTCCCCCTGCCTTGCGGCCGCCCTTCGGCGACCCGGCCACACCGGGCTGCTCGCTCGCCTCGGCCCCGGGTCCGGCGGTCGGTTGTGTCGCCGTCATACCGTTCTCCTTCCGCATGAGTCTGCGGCTCCGCTACGGGCGCGTGCCTCGTACCTCGGCCCCCACCCTCCACTGCGCCTCCGGCTCATGCGGTGGCCCCCGTCAGTCCGGTCCGCGTGCGGGGATCGACCAGCACGTAGACGATGTCGATCACGAAGTTGGCCACGAGCACGCCGATCACCACGAACAGCAGGGTGCCCTGCAGCAGGAAGAAGTCCTGGTTCTGGATGGCCGAGAGCACGAGCTTGCCCAGCCCCGGGTACGCGAACACGATCTCGGTCACCAGGGCACCGCCCAGGATCGTGCCCAGCTGCAGCGCCAGGCCCGTGATCTGCGGCAGCATCGCGTTGCGGAACGCGTACTGCCGGATGAGCCGTTTCGGGGCACCGAGGGCGGCGAGGTAGTTCGAGTAGTCCGACTCGAGCTCGTAGATGATCAGGTTCCGCATGCCGATCGCCCAGCCGCCGAGCGCGACGAGGAAGAGCGACAGGAACGGCAGCACCCAGTGCTGCAGCAGGTCGAGCGCGAACGACCACGTCCACTGCGGCACCAGGCCGAAGTCGTAGCCGCCCGCCACGGGGAACCAGCCGAGCGCCACGCCGAAGCCCCACGCGAGCAGGATCGCCAGCCACATGTACGGCATCGCCGTGATCAGGTAGCCGACGGGCAGGGCGACGTTGTCGAGCCAGCGGCTGCGCGCCGCCATCGCGCCCACGCTGTTCCCGACCACGAAGCTCAGCAGGATGGCGGGGATCATGATGCCGAGCGTGTACGGGACGGCGGCGAGCACGACCTCGCTCACCGGCGCGGGGAACAGCCACACGCTGGTGCCCAGGTCCCCGCGGAACAGCGCGGCCCAGTAGTTCAGGTACTGCTGCCAGATCGGCAGGTCCAGACCGAACGTCCGCTCGTAGTAGTCGGTCATCGACGCGATCGTCTCGGGGTGCTGGACGGCGGCGCGCGCCACCATCCGCTGGACCGGATCCCCCGGCATGAGCCGGGGGATCAGCCAGTTCAGCGTGACCGCTACGACGAACGTCAGGCCGTAGACCAGCGTCTTGCGGGCGAGATAGCCGCGCATACGTCAGGAGGCCGGCTCGAGGGCGAGCAGCGTGTTGAGACCGCCCATCTGCACGTAGTTGTTCCACATCACGGGGAAGTACGCGTCCTCACGGCCTTCCTTGGGCCAGTTGGTCCACTGCGACTCGTTGTACTGGGCCCATGCGCCGTTGTACCAGAGCGGGATCACCGGCAGCTCGGTCATGAACTGCTCCTGGACCTGGGACAGCGTCTCGGAGAACTCCGGCGTGCCGGTCTCGGTGCGCGAGAGGTCCTCCACCAGGTTCCAGGCCTCCTCGTTCTCGTAGCGACCGAAGTTGCCCGCCAGCATCTGCTCCTGGATGGGCTGGTAGAACGCGTAGTTGTAGTAGGTCCACGGGGTGTTGCTGATGCCGGCGTTGCCGTTGATCAGCAGGTCGAAGTCGCCGGTGGCCCGAGCGTCGTCCACGGCGCCCGCGTCGGGGAAGTCGGCGGTGACCTTGATGCCTGCCGCCGAGGCGTCCTCGGCGATCACGCGCGCCGCCTCCATCCAGTCGGTCCAGCCCGCGGGGACGATCAGCTTGAGGTCGATCGGCTCACCGTCCGGCGTCTCGACGAACCCGTCGCCGTCGGTGTCCTCGTAGCCTGCGTCGGCCAGGATCGACTTGGCCTCCTCCGCGTCGAAGGTGAAGCCGTGCTCCGCGGCGACGTCCTCGTCGTAGTACTCCTCGAACGCCGGCACCAGACCCGAGGGGTGGGCCTTCGACACGAGGCCGCCGTACGCGTTGGTGACGATCTTGTCGACGTCGATCGACCGCGCCAGCGCCTGCCGGAAGTCGACGTCGTCCATCGGCGCCCGCGTCTGGTTCGGGATCAGGTTCGCCGACGCCGCAGCCAGCATGTACGGCTCGCCGTCGTAATAGGTGCTGACCTGGCCGGAGTCGACGAGCGTGTTGACGCCGGGCAGGAAGTTGTTGCTCAGGTCGAGGCTGCCGGACAGCATCAGGCCGAGCGCCACCTCGTTGGAGGTGTTCACGACGTCGACGATGTACTTCATCGGCATCTCGAGACCGAGCTCGCTCTTGGCCCACCAGTCGTCGTTGCGCTCCCAGACCATCCGGTCCTGGCCGACGGCGGAGAACTTGAAGGCGCCCGACCCGATCGGGTCCTCGTTCGGGTTGGACAGCAGCTCCTCCTCGGACCACTCGCCCATGATGTGCTCCGGGAGCACCATGTTGCTGTAGAGCCAGTTGTCCCACTCCTGGTAGCGGGGGTCGGAGAAGGTGAACTCGACAGTCGTGTCGCCGGTGGCCTCGACCTTGTCGAGCCAGGTCCACAGGTTGCTCCACGGCACGGCGTCGACCTTGCCGAGCTCTGCGGTGAAGACCACGTCGTCGGCGTCGAGCGTCTCGCCGTCCTGCCAGGTGAGGCCCTCGCGCAGCGTGAGCTCGTACGTCTTGTCGTCGGTCCACTCCCCGCCCTCGGCGAGCCACGGCGTCAGCTCGAGGGTGATCGGGTCGAACTGGAACAGCGGCTCGTAGAGCAGGCCGCGCGCGCCAGTGGCGTGCCCCGCGCCGGAGATCGGGTTCCAGGACGACGGCGGCCCCCACTGGGTACCACTCGTGAAGAGCGTCTCCTCGCGGGGGTACTCACCCACGAGCTCGGTCGCCGCGTCCATTCCCTCGGCGGACGCGTACGGGTTGGCGGCGGGCGTGGGCGCGCTCCCACCACCGCCGGAGCAGCCGGCGAGCAACAAGCCCGCCACAGCGGCCGTCGCCAGGGCCACTGTGCCCCGGGACCTGGTCTGTCGAAGGAACATCATTGATCCTCTCGTCCACCCCGCACGGCCGTCGTGCGGACCCGGTGCGGCGTCGCGCCAGGTTGCTGAGCATCGTTCTGCCCTTCCACCGGACACGTCAAGGTTTGGGAGGGATGTTGCCAAAACGTGACGTGCTCCTGGCCCAGCACTTCGCGCACCGAGCCGGGCGGACGTTAGGCTGTGTGCGCCGGTCCCGGGTGCTGCCCGGGAGCGGACGCGTCGCTCCCCGCCAGGAGAGGCGTGAGCGCCTGTAGCTCAGTGGATAGAGCACCGCTCTCCTAAAGCGGGTGTCGGCAGTTCGAGTCTGCCCAGGCGCACACCGAGAAACGTGTCAGACCCTCAGACCACGGGTGGCCTGAGGGTCTGACACGTTGTGGAGCAGCTGGACGTCAGAGGATCGCGCGGAGGAACTCCTGGGTCCGCTCGTTCTTCGGAGACGTGAAGATCTCGTCAGGGTGTGCTTCCTCGATGATCTTTCCGCCGTCGAACATCAGCACCCGGTTGGAGACCTCCCGGGCGAACTGCATCTCGTGGGTGACGATCAGCATCGTGATGTCCGTGGTCTCCGCGATGTTGCGGAGCACACCGAGCACGTCGGCCACGAGCTCCGGGTCCAGCGCCGACGTCACCTCGTCGAGCAGCAGGATCTCCGGCTCCATGGCCAGCGCCCGCGCGATCGCGACGCGCTGCTGCTGCCCACCGGACAGCTGCATGGTGCGGGCGTCCCGCTTGTCGGCCAGGCCCACCTTCTCGAGGAGCGCCTCGGCACTGGCGACCGCCTCTGCCTTGGGCTTCCCGAGCACGTGGATGGGCGCCTCGGTGATGTTCTCCAGCACCGTCATGTTGGGGAACAGGTTGAACTGCTGGAACACCATCCCGACCCGGCGCCGCACCAGGCTGCGCCGCTTCTCCGGGATGGCCACGCGCTTGTCGCCACGCATCTCGTGCGTGTAGCAGTCGCCGTCGACGTAGATGAGGCCGTCGTTCGCCTCCTCCAGCGTCATGAGCAGGCGCAGGATGGTCGTCTTGCCGGAGCCGGACGGACCGATCAGGGTGACCCGGTCGCCCTTGGCGACCGCGAAGTCCAGCCCGTCGAGAACGACGTTGTCGCCGAAGCGCTTGCCGACTCCCTGGAACTGGATGGCAGGGGTGGAGTCATTCTCAGGCAAGGCGGTTCTCCAATCGGCGGACGAGCAGCGAGGTCGGGTAGCTCACCAGCAGGAAGAGCAGGCCGGCCATCGTGATCGCCTCCATGTAGCGGAAGGTGTCTGCGCCGTACTGCTGCGCGGCCGTGTACATCTCGACGACGAAGATGGCGAACAGGAACGGCGTCTCCTTGAACATGGAGATCGCATAGTTCCCCAGGCCCGGCAGCGTGTTCCGGATCGCCTGCGGCAGCACGACGGCGCCCCAGGTGCGCGAGCGCGGCAGGTCCAGGGCGATGGCCGCCTCCCACTGCCCCTTCGGCACCGCGTCGATGCCGGCGCGGTACACCTCGGACATGTACGTCGCGTAGTGGATGCCGAGCACCACACAGCCGATGGCCAGCGACGGGAACTGCGCAAACAGCAGGTTCGCGAAGACGAGCTGCACCAGCAGCGGCGTAGACCGGATGAACTCGACCAGGAAGCCGACCGGGAAGGTGACGACGCGCAGCTTCGACCGGCGCACGATGGCGACGAGCAGCCCGAGGACGGACGCGATGACCATGCCGACCACCGTCGCGAGGACGGTGATCTGCAGGCCTTCGAGCAATTGGGGAAGTACAGCCGCGGCATGTTCCCAGTTCCATACGACGTTCTCATTCATGCTGGCCACCCCCCTTCGGCGTCGGCGGCAGTTGGCTGGTCACCATCGGAGCCGGGGTCGCGGCACCGACGTCGGCCTTCGTCTGCACGGGCGCGAGGCGCAGGACCTCGCGCAGCGACGGCCCCGCGCCCAGCCGGCTCTTCGCCCGCACCTCGAAGGCGTTCATCACGAGGGTGAGCAGGTAGGCGAACACGAAGTAGCAGAGCAGCCCGACCGTGTAGGAGAACACCGTGTCCGACGTCCGGTCGCGCAGCTCGTTGGTGAAGAAGTTGAGGTCGTGCAGAGAGATGTACGCCGCCAGGGCGGACCCCTTGACCAGCTGGATCAGCAGGTTGGTGAACATCGGGATCATCAGCGGCCACGCCTGGGGCATGATCACCCGGCGCATGCGGTGCACGGGGCCGAGGTCGAGCGCGATGGCCGCCTCCCACTGCCCTTTGGCGACCGAGTTGATCGAACCGCGCACCACCTCAGCGGCATAGGCTCCGTAATTGAGCCCCAGCGCGAGGATGCCGCACGCCAGCGGGTCGAGCTCGACGTAGAACGGCGGGAGCGGCAGCACGTAGTACAGCCAGAAGATCTGCACCACGAGAGACGTGCCGCGGAAGAACTCCACCACCACCCGGGACGGCACGCGCGCCCACTTCGTGTGGGCGCGCGAGCCGAAGCCCAGCGTGAAAGCGACGAGCAGTGCGAGCACCGCGCCGCCGGCGGTCAGCTGGAGCGTGACAAGTATTCCTTCACCGAGCTGCGGGAGCAGATCGACGAGATGTTGAAGGTTTTCCGACACGTGCCCGCTCAGCCGTCCAGGCCGAGCTCCGGAGCCAGCTCCTTGGCCACCTCGTCGAGGTTACCCTCGCAGAGCTGCTCGGTGGTCAGGCCCTCGACGGGGTACTCAGCCTCCGTGAAGCCGAACGGCTCCACGATCTCCAGCCAGCGCTCCTTGTCGGCGGTGATCTTCGCGAGCTCCTCGTTGTAGGCGTCGCGCAGCTCCTCCTCGCCCTTCGGGAAGACCTCGGCACCCGCGCCGATCTGCGGCACGCCGTCGATCTCCGCGACGAACGCGTCGGTGACCTCGACCGGGGCGTCGCTCTTCTCCGCGAGCGTCCGCAGCGAGATGCCCGTCAGGGCCAGCGCGTCGGCGCGGCCCGAGGTGACGGCGTCCAGCCCGTCCTGAGCGTCGCCGACCTCGATCTTCTCGATCTCGAGGTCGTCGGCGTAGCCGGACTCGATGGCGCCGCTGAGGACGGCGAGCTTGACGCCGGCATCCTTCGCGGACTGCATGTCCGACAGGTTGTCCGGGTTGCCCTCCGGCACCATGAACGCGGTGGTGTACATGATCTCGGGCTCGGAGAACAGAGCCTGCTCGCAGCGCTCGGGCAGGATGGACATCCCCGCGCTGACGGTGTCGTAGCGACCAGCGGTCAGGCCAGGGATGAGCGAGTTCCACTCGGTCTGAGTGCCCTCGATGTTGTCGATGCCGAGCGCACCGAAGATCTCCCGGTCCAGGGCGATGGTGGCGCCGGTGAGATCGCCGCCTTCCTCGTAGCTGTAAGGCTCCTCGCCGTTGAACGCGACGGTGACGGTGCCCTCTTCCTGAAGCTGTTCGAGCGTGCTGGCGGCATCCTCGCCGCCTTCGTTAGGAGCCGTCGACGAGCACGCGGCCAGCGCGACCAGGGTGAGTGCTGACCCTGCCGCGAAGACGGCCCGGCGGAGCGGTCGGACGCTTGATGTAGACATGGTTCCCTTCACGCCACCCGGCGGTCTTGGCAAAGCCTGGGTGGGCTGGAGTTCACGGACGATTTGCAACGGTAGCGCGGTGCTGACGTTCAGACAATCTAGCGTTCGACATTATGATTGTCTACAATCTACAAGTTCACCCGACCGGCGCCGCCCTGGACACCGCCGTCGTCACACAGCTGTCTGCGCACCGGGGATGATGTCGTCATCGACGTGCGCTCACGGAAGGAGCACCGATGTCCCACCCGTCGCGGGCCACGCTGACGACCGCCCCGTCCTTCTCCAGGGTCACGCGCCCGTCGACCGTCGACCTGATCCAGACGGAGCTGCGCAACGCCGTCTACGCGGGGGTGCTCGCCGTCGGCTCGCCGATCCGGGAGGTCGACGTCGCCGCCCAGCTCGGCGTGAGCCGGGGCCCGCTGCGCGAGGCCGCCCAGCGACTGGTCCAGGAGGGCCTGCTCGTCGCGACGCCGGGGCGCGGGATGCGGGTGGCGACGATCAGCCGGGAGCGGCTCCCTGATCTCTACGAGGCGCGCAAGTCGGTGGAGATCTCCGCGGCCCGGCTGCTCGTCCGGTCCGGTGACGACGCGGCGCTCGCCGGTGTGCGGCGCGCGCACGACGAGCTCGTCGCCGCGAACGGCACCGGGGACGCCCGCCGGGTCGGCGGCGCCGACCTCAACCTGCACTGGACCCTCGTCGCCGCGGCGGGCAACCCCTGGCTCACGCGCTGGATGACGACGCTCATCGTGGAGGTGCGGATGGCCACGTTCACGGTGAGCGACGAGTACGTGGTACGCAAGGACACGGCGGACGCGCACGCGCTGATCGTCGAGCGCCTGGAGGCACGGGACGAGGCCGGCCTGGTGGCGGCCATCACCCGGATGCTCGAGGGCGCCGTCGCCCGCCTGCTGGGGCAGGAGGACGAGGGCGTCGAGACGTTCGAGGAGCCGGCAGACGCCCCAGAGATCACTCTTGGCCCGATCGACGCACCGGACGGGGTGTCGATCGGCTGATCCTGGTGCGCACACCTTCGGCCTCCGGCTGCAAGGTCTCCACCTTCGAGCCGGACAGCGGCATGCGGATGGTCACGAACTTCTCCGTGGCGAGCCCTCGCCAGAGCGCGAACATCGCCAGGAACATCAGGATGAAGATCGGTAGGCCGACCACCGTGATCACCTGTTGCAGCGCGACCAGCCCGGTCTCCCCGGCCAGCACGATCAGCGCGATGGCGACGGCGCCCTCGGAGACGCCCCAGAACACGCGCTGACGGACCGGGCCGGAGTCCTCGGTACCGGTGCAGAGCATGTCCACGACCAGCGAGGCTGAGTCGGACGAGGTGGCGAAGAAGATCGCCACGATCACGACGACCAGCCCCGAGATGAACGTGGCCAGGCCACCCGCGCCGAGCAGCTCCTCGAAGAAGGTGAACATCGCCGTCGCCGGGTTCTCCAGCACCGCCGTCGTGATGGGGTGCGGGTCATCCGGGGACGAGCCGATACCGTCCAGCTGCATCGCCGACCAGCCGAAGACGGCGAACCAGACCAGGGTGAAGAGCGAGGGCGCGACCAGCACGCCGCCGACGAACTCACGAATGGTGCGGCCCCGGGAGATGCGCGCCAGGAAGATGCCCATGAACGGCGCCCAGGTGACGGTCCACGCCCAGTAGAAGACCGTCCAGCCGCCCTGCCAGCCCCAGCCCTCGGGTGTCGTGAAGGCCAGCGCGTCGTTCCAGAAGGCGAGCGGCACGATGTTCTGCGCGTAGAGCCCGATGGTCTCGATGATCTCGCGCAGCAGGAAGACGGTGGAGCCGGCGAACAGCACGAAGAGCATCAGCGCGACGGCCATGCCGATATTGATGTTCGACAGGTTCTTCACGCCCTTGTCGAGGCCGGCGACGATCGAGGTCACCGCGACGGCGGTGAGGATGCAGATGATGATCACCTTGGGCAGCAGCGCGTCCGGGATCGCGGTCAGGTCAGCCAGCCCGGTGTTGATCTGCTGCGTGCCCAGCCCGATCGACACGGCGAGGCCGAACAGCGTGCCCAGGATCGCGAAGATGTCGATCGCCTTGCCGATCGGTCCGTGGATGCGGTCCTTCAGGAATGGGTAGAAGACCGAGCTGACCCGGAGCGGCAGCTTGTGCCGGTAGACGAAGTAGCCGAAGGCGAGCCCCGGCAAGGTGAAGATCGCCCAGGTGTGCAGGCCGAGGTGATAGATGGCGATGCTCATCGCGTCGTTCGCGGCCTCGGCGGAGAACGGCACCGCGCCACGTGGCGCGGACGCGAAGTGGTTGATCGGCTCGGCGACTCCCCAGTACATCAGGACCGTGCCGATACCACCGGCGAAAAGCATGGTGAACCACGAGATGTTGGAGTACTTGGGCCGTTCGTGGTCGCCACCGAGTCGCACGTTCCCGTACTTGCTGATGGCCAGGTACACCAGGAACAGCACCCAGACGGAGACGCCAAGGATGAAGAACCATCCGAGCCTGGTCACCACCCAGGTACGGCCCGCGGTGAACAGCTCCCCGATGGGTGTCGGGAAGATGACGAGCAGCAGCAGGATGGTGACCATCAGACCGGCCGCGACGAAGAAGATCACCGGGTCCGTCCTGAGCCCTAGCCGCCGGGCGAGTGAATTCAGCACAGAGAACGCCTCCTCGCGGGGAACTGGCGGATTCCCATTGACCCGGTATCCCCTTTGCACCGAACCAATGGGCAGGCATGCTGCCAACAATTCGGGAGGACGTCTATCCCAGGGGATTATCTTCTCGCGCGGACCGGCAATGTGCGATCCGGTTCAGACCCAGGCGGCAGGGGCCGCCAGCACCGCCCGCAGCACCTCGCGCGCCCCGCCCGTCAGCGCGGCGTGCGGCCCGGCCTGCGCGGCCCGGACGTCCAGGTCGACGAACGGTGCGGCCAGCACGCGGTCGGCCAGCACTGCCTCGACGTCGGCCCGGAGCCACGGCAGCAGCTCGGTGTACGCACCACCGAGCACGATCGTGCCGACGTCGAGCAGGTTCACGAAGTCCGCGAGCGCCGAGCCGAGGGCTCGGCCTGCCGGGAGCAGGACGTCGGCCTGTGCCTGCCGGGTGACGAGTGCGGCCAGCGGGGAGTCCGGCGGCAGTCCCGCCGTGCGCATCATCGCCTCCTTGCCCGCGTACTGCTCCAGGCAGCCGAACGCGCCGCACGAGCAGCGCGGCCCGGCGGGGTCGACCACCACGTGGCCGATCTCGCCGTTCCACCCGCGCTCCCCCAGGAACAGCTCGCGGTCGACGACGACGGCGCCGCCGATGCCGACGTCGCCCGACACGAAGATGAAGGAGTCGGGTGCCGCGACGTCGGAGCCGCCGGCCAGCTCGGCGAGCGCCGCGAGCTTGGCCTCGTTGGCGATGCGCACCGCTACGTCGCCGAGCCCCAGGAGCGGGACCGGGTCGAGCGACGACCAGCCGAGGTTGGGCGCCACCTCGAGGAGGCCCGTACGGGGGTCGACCAGGCCCGGCAGTGCCAGCCGCGCGCCGGCGACCGTCATGCCGGACGCCACGACGCCGTCGGACACCTCGCGGGCGAGCCGCCCGAGCCGACCGAGCACGACCGCCGGATCGCTGTCGTGGAGCGCGCCGGGCACCACCTGCTCCGACACGACGTCGCCGGTCAGGTCGAGCACCCGCACGCCCAGGTAGTCCACGTTCACCTCGAGCCCGAGGCCGACGACGGAGCGTGGCGCGGGGACCAGCGGGACCGCCGGCCGGCCGGCGCGCCCGCCGGTCACGGCGGGCAGCTCGCGAACGAGCCCTGCGGCCACGAGCTGGTCCACCAGCGTCGACACCGTCGCCCTGGCGAGACCGGTCGCAGCGGCCACACCGGCGCGCGAGAGTGGTTCTGGCACCTCGAACACCGCCCGCGCGACCAGCTCGAGGTTGCGTTCGCGCAGGGTGTGCTGGCGGGCCGCACCTGGGCTCGTCCGCGTAGTGGTGTCGCGTGCGGTCCCGGCGGTGGTCACGCCTTGACTGTAGCCGAGACCCGGGCAATAGTTCATCCATACAACAAATGCGGCGCCGGATGCCGGGGCCGCCTCGATGAGGAGACCCCCGTGAGCGACATCAAGTACTCGTTCGGCCTGTGGACCATCGGCTGGAACGCCGTCGACCCGTTCGGCACGGCATCGCGCCCCGAGCTCGACCCGGCGGAGTCCATCCGCAAGCTTGCAGACCTGGGCGCCTGGGGCTTCACGTTCCACGACAACGACGTCTTCCCGTTCGGCTCGGACGACGCCGAGCGCCAGAAGCACATCGACTCCGTCAAGCAGGCCGCCTCGGACACGGGCATGGTCTGCGAGATGGTCACGACCAACACGTTCACGCACCCGGTCTTCAAGGACGGCGCGTTCACCTCCAACAACCGCGACGTGCGCCGTTTCGGCCTGCGCAAGGTGCTGCGCAACGTGGACCTCGCCGCTGACATGGGCGCCGAGACCTTCGTCATGTGGGGCGGCCGCGAGGGCACCGAGTACGACAACTCGAAGGACCTCAACGCCGCGCACGCGCGCTACGCCGAGGGCATCGACACCGTCGCCTCGTACATCAAGGAGAAGGGCTACGGGCTCAAGATCGCCCTGGAGCCCAAGCCGAACGAGCCGCGCGGCGACATCTTCCTGCCGACGATCGGTCACGCCATCGCGCTGATCGACTCGCTCGACAACGCCGAGATGGTGGGCCTCAACCCGGAGACGGGCCACGAGCAGATGGCCGGCCTCAACTACACGCACGGCATCGCGCTCGCCCTGCACGTCGGAAAGCTCTTCCACATCGACCTGAACGGCCAGCACGGCCCGAAGTACGACCAGGATCTCGTGTTCGGTCACGGTGACCTGCTGTCGGCGTTCTTCACCGTCGACCTGCTGGAGAACGGCTTCCCGAACGGCGGCCCGCGCTACGAGGGCCCGCGCCACTTCGACTACAAGCCCTCGCGCACCGAGTACCTCGACGGCGTGTGGGAGTCGGCCAAGGCGAACATGACGACCTACGACATGCTCGCGGCCAAGGCCGCGGCGTACCGGGCCGACCCCGAGGTCCAGGCGGCCTTCGAGCACGCGGGCATCTTCGAGCTGGGGCAGTCGACCCTCGCCGAGGGCGAGACGTTCGACTCGTTCCTAGCCGAGCAGGACCCGGACGTGGACGCCCTGGCCGAGCGGGACTACGGCCTGGTCCGCCTCCACCAGCTGGCCCTGAACCACCTGATCGGCTGACAGCCGCCCTCGTCTCGTCATCCCCCTCTTCGAGGTCTAAGTTTCTTCGCTTTGAGCCCGCTGAAAGCGAAGAAACTTAGGCCTCGAAGAGAGATGCTCGGCCCCGCGACAGTCACGCGGTAGCGTTCGTCGTCTCGTTCCCTTCCCGTCACCGGAGCACCGATGCCCCTCGTCGCCGGCGTGGACACATCCACGCAGTCCTGCAAGATCGTCGTCCGCGACGCCGAGACCGGTGCGCTGGTCCGGACCGGTTCCGCCAAGCACCCGGACGGCACGGAGGTCGATCCGCGGCACTGGTGGGACGCCTTCCAGGAGGCGGCCGCGGCGGCGGGCGGCCTGGCCGACGTCACCGCGCTGGCCGTGGGCGGTCAGCAGCACGGCATGGTCACGCTCGACGCCGACGGCAACGTCATCCGGCCCGCGCTGCTGTGGAACGACAACCGTTCCGCGCCGTCGGCGGAGACCCTGATCACCGAGCTGGGCGACGGCGACCGCGAAGCGGGCGCCCAGGCCTGGGCCGACGCCGTCGGCTCCGTGCTCGTCGCGTCCCTGACGATCACCAAGCTGCGCTGGCTGCGCGACAACGAGCCCGAGAACGCCGCCAAGGTCGCCGCCGTCGCCCTGCCGCACGACTGGCTCTCCTGGCGCATCGCGGGCTACGGCCCCGCAGGCGACCCGACGGCGCCCCTCGGCCCGCAGCTGGACAAGCTCTTCACCGACCGTTCCGACGCGTCCGGCACCGGCTACTACGACGCCTCCGTCGGTGAGTACCGACCGGACCTGCTGGAACGGGCCCTGGGGCGCGCCGACGTCGTGCTGCCGCGCGTGGTCGGCGTGGCCGAGACGGGCGCCGTCGCGCACCCGAGCGTCGCGGGTGGCGCGACCGCCACCTCGATCGCGTCGAACGGATGCCTCATCGGGCCGGGCGCCGGTGACAACGCGGGTGCCTCCCTCGGGCTCGGCATGACGCCGGGCGACATCGCCATCTCGATCGGTACCTCCGGGGTGGTCTCCGCCGTCGCGCCGCAGCGCACCGCGGACGGCTCCGGCGCGATCAACGGCTTCGCCGACGCGACAGGCAACGCCCTCATGCTCGCCGTGACGCTGAACGCGGCACGGGTCCTGGACGCCGCGCGCGAGGTGCTCGACGTCGACTTCGACGGGCTGGCCGAGCTCGCGCTACAGGCCCCGCCCGGCTCCGACGGCCTCGTGCTCGTGCCCTACCTGGAGGGCGAGCGCACACCCAACCGGCCCGACGCCACCGGCACCCTGCACGGCATCCGCCTCGCGACGTCGACCCGCCCCCACCTGGCTCGCGCCTACATCGAGGGCATGCTGTGCGGTCTCGCGGACGGTCTCGACGCCCTGCGCGCGCAGGGTGTCGCCGTGGAGCGCGTGCTGCTGATCGGCGGTGCGGCACAGTCGTCGGCGGTGCAGCAGATCGCCCCGCAGATCTTCGGGCTGCCGATCAGCATCCCCGAGCCCGGCGAGTACGTGGCCGACGGCGCCGCGCGCCAGGCCGCCTGGGCGCTGGCCCGTGCGGCCGACCCCGCCGCCGAGGCACCTGCGTGGTCCACGACGATCGCCACCACGCTGGACGCCGACGCGAAGCCAGTGATCCGCGAGCAGTATGCCCGGGTCAGGGACCTGGCCTGACTGAAATTGACAAACCTACACTCGCCCACACTCGCGAGTGTTGTATATTTGCACTGTGGAAAGTGTCGATTTGAGTGTCGAGGACATCGTCGATCTACTTTGCGCCGAGGGGAGCGACGTCAGCGGGATCGAGGCCAAAGCGGCGCACCAAGGCTATCCACAGGATCTCGCGCCGACGCTCTCGGCATTTGCCAATATGCCCGGTGGCGGTGTCATCGTCCTCGGCTTGAACGAGCGATCGGGCTTCGAAGCGGTCGGCGTCTACGATGTCGCGGATGCACAAGCTCGCCTCGCGTCCCAAGCACGCAAGGCTGTTGCTCCCCCACTTCAGGTGTCGTTCACGACGGGAGACATCGAGGGCAGCACGATCGTTCTGGCTCGGGTGCGCGAGCTGCCCGCCACCGACAAGCCCTGCGAGGTCAGAGCCACCGGGCACGCCTACCTACGCTCGTACGACGGTGACTACACCCTCTCGGAACTTGAGCGACAGGGGTTCGTGGCGAACCGTGGGGTAGCACGCCACGACCAGGCCCCTGCCCAAGGTGCCATGCGTGACGATCTCGACGACGGTCTGGTGGCGACCTACGTCGCGAACTGCCGAGCACGGTCCCCACGGCTTGCCTCGATGCCCGACGACGACGTCCTGCGCGCCACCCGAGTCGTCACCCGAGAAGGCGTCCCGACTCTCGCGGGGATCTACACGCTCGGCAGGTACCCACAGATGCACTTCCCGACGCTCTCGATCACCGCGAACGTTGCCGCTCGTCCGGGAGACCCCATCGGGACACGTAGCGCTGACATCGCCCACTTCGACGGGCCGTTGCCGGAACTCCTCGATCAGGCTGTCGCTTGGGTGCGGCGCAACACCGCGACGCGCGTGCGATTCGGCACCGACGGGCATGGGCGGGACGAACCGGAGTACCCGACCGAGGCAGTGCGCGAGCTTGTCGCCAACGCGCTTGTGCATCGCGACCTGGGTCCGCATGCACTGAGCGCGCGAGTAACCATGACGTTGCGGGACGATCGGCTCGTGATCACGAACCCGGGCGGCTTGCACGGACTCACACTCGAACAGCTCGGCACCGGTACCGGCGGCAGCGCTCGCAATCAAAGCCTCTACGACATCAGCAAGGACGTCCGGACCGTCGATGGACGCCGCGTGATCGAAGGTATCGGATCTGGGATCGCCACCGTTCGACAGGCACTGAGGGAAGCGGGGATGACGCCTCCCCGCTTCATCGATGCCGGCATCCGGTTCACCGCGATCGTGCCAGAGCATGCCTTGCTCGACCCGGACGACCTCGAGTGGCTCGCGACTCTCAGCGCCGCCCGCGGTCTGACCGACACCCAGCGGCATGTTCTCGCGGCGATGCGGCACGGTGAGTCATGGACGAACCGCTCCCTTCGCGACAGGTTCCCGATGGACTCCACCGAGGCGCGCGCGCTCCTGACCGATCTCGTGGAGCGCAAGCTCGCCGTGGCGCTGGGTGACGGGCGAGGACGCGCCTACCGGCTCGGGCCTGCCGCTGGGCCCACGTTCAGTCTCGTGCCGATACCTGAGAAGCGCCCCAAACACAGCGACCTCATCCTGAGTATCCTGACCGACGGCCCACGTTCGATGAGAGACCTCATCGACGCCACCGGGCTAACAGAACGTCAGGTGAGCTACACCCTCAAGCGGCTCCGTGAGATCGGCGATATCGACCTGCTCGGTGGAGCCGGGCAGCGGGGGACGGTCTACCGCCGGACGTGATCACCAACCGGGTGATTCCGCGGCTCGATCCGGTATGGTCGCGGTCCATGGATCGACGGGCCAGCCCGACAGCACCTGCCGACGTCGCCACGGCGGCCATCGGCGCGCTCGCCCGCCGGGCAGTCACGCACGACATCGCCCTGCACACGATCCAGGTGAGCATCCACGGCGAGACCGTCACGCACGCCGTGAGCGACCCGTTCGACCTGGACACGCCGCAGCGGATGTACTCGGTGTCCAAGACCATCACCGGTCTCGCGATCGGGCTGCTCGCGGACGAGGGCAGGCTGAGCCTCGACGACCCCATCGTGAAGCACTTCCCGGAGATGGGCCCGGTGCACCCGTGGCTCGAGGCGACGACGCTCCGGCACATGCTCGCCATGCGCGGACCGCATCGGTCCACCACGTACAAGCGCACCGCCGGGGGCTGGCTGGAGTCGTACTTCCGGGTGCCGCCGACGCATCCGCCGGGCACGGTCTTCACCTACGACACCAGCGCCTCTTACGTGCTCGCCGCCCTCGTGGAACGTCTGTCGGGCACGTCGCTCCCGGACTTCCTGCGTCCGCGCCTGCTCGACCCGCTGGGCGTCAGCCCCGGCCTGCGGTTCCTCACCGGGCCGGAGGGCATCAGCCACGGCGGCTCGGGGCTGATCTGCACCCCGTGCGACCTGCTGCGCCTGGCGCACCTGCTGCTCGACGACGGCGTGCACGACGGCGCCCGGCTGCTGCCTGCCGACTACCTGCGCGACGCCACGAGCCCGCAGGCCGACACCGCACTGCAGACCGAGGCCGCTGCGCTGCGCCGCGGCTACGGCTACCAGCTCTGGCTCCCCCGACCGGGAAGCTGGCTGCTGTTCGGCCTTGGCGGCCAGCTCGTGTACGGCGACCCCGCCCGCGGGCTCGCGGTCGTGGTCACCGCGGACGCCCAGGCATGCGGGAGCGGGGACCGCCTCATCGACGACATGCTCGACCTGCTGGTCGATCCGCTCGTCGAGCGGCTCAGCGCCGACCAGGCTCGCACGGATCAGGAACCCACTGGTCAGGGGCCCGCCCACGCGAGCGGAGACAGCTCAGGCCCGAAGCCCGTCACCGCTCCGGCACCATGCGCGCCCTACGCCGTCGTCGGCCTCGACTGGCCCGCGCCACGGCACGACACCTCAACCGTCCCGGTGTCCGGCGGGACTTACCGGAACGTCGCGGACGGCCCGAGAGTGTCAGAGCTCGTCCTGTCGCTCCGCGACGACGGCGGTCGCCTGCGCGCCGCGTCGGATCGAGCCGGCGACTGGGACATCGAGTTCCGCTTCGACCGCGCCGTTCGGACCTGGATCGCTGGGCAGCCCGCCATCGTCACCGCCGGCCGCTCCGGACCCGACACGGTGGACGTCCGCTGCGCGCTGCACGGCGACGACCTGACCACGTGGCGGATACGGCTCGCGTGGGCGCCGGACGGCTCGCTCGCCGTCCAGTCCCAGGCGTTCGGCGAGTCCGCCGACCCGGCGTGGACGTTCCACTCGCACCTTGACCGACCCGATCGGTGCGCCCCTTGACGAAGAACCGCTGGATGAACAGGCTGGCGATCAGCACCGGCAGGGCCGCCGCAGTCGTCGCCACCCACACCGACTGCGCGGGAGTGACGCAGATCCGGACCTGAGACGGGCGCGTCGCCGAGATGCCCGAATCTCAGGGTGAGCTGCCGACTCTTGGGTACGCTGCTCACGCGTTCGATCAACGGAGTTCGTGTCGGTCCTGATGGAGGCACCGTGGTGGGTTCGAGTGGTCGTCCGTTCCTCGCGCAGTCGTTGAGTGCGGTCGCTATCGCAGCCCTGGACGGCGTCACCCCGGCTCTGGGGACGGCTACCGGCGAGATGGTTCGCCACCTCGTCGCCAGGTACAACACCACCCCGGAGCTACGTGGACTGCACCGCAGGACCACGGACGCCGTGCTCCAGTGGGCCCGGACCGAAGGGCTTCTCGAGGTCGACCAGGGCCTAAGCCTGGCCGCTCGCACGGTCGGGAGGTACGGACTGGCCCACGAGCAGATCGCGCAGGAGAAGTTCGATCCCGAACGTGTGGCAGCGCGGGTCCTGACTGCCGCGCGGAAGACCGACCCGGACTGGGGACGGCGCGGATTCTGGCGTCAGCGTGTACAAGAGGACCGGCAGATCGTCGCCGAACGCGCCATCCAGGAGACCTACGGAGCGCTGATCGGCGATATCAAGGCGAGCGAGCCCGTCGTGCTGCCAGCGCTGACGACGGTGCTCGACGATGTCGGCAGGCTCTGCCTCGACCTGGGCGACGTCGCGCAGGACCTCACCGAGCTTCGGGCCGCCCTGGTGCGTGGCGCGACGGCCGGCGAGGTCATGGCCTACCTGCGCACGCGCATCACCGACTGGGACAGCCCGGTCTGGTCCGGCGTCGTGCCGTCATCGATCGAGCGTCGGTTGACCGTCGGCACCCCCGACGACCGCTCCGGAGCGGAATCGGAGCAGTTCACCGAGCAGGAAGCGCTGGAGCGCCAGGAGATGCTCGTGGTTCTCGGCGGTCCGGGCTCCGGGAAGACCTGGCTGGCACGGCGGTACGCGCGCGACACCGCTCGCGCCGCACTAGACCGGCTCGAAGCCGGCGCGAACCTCGACGAGGTGGAGATCCCACTGTTCACCACCTGGGATCGGTGGGCACAGACGTCCGGACCGGGTACCCGCGAAACGTTGGTGGCGTCCTCCTTCGACCCTGTCCTGGGACACAGCGACATCGCGGGAAGCGACCTTTCCGGTCAGCTTCAGCGGACGCTCATGCTGGCTGAGACACGAGTGCTGCTGATCGTCGACTCACTCGACGAGGCCGCGAGCCGTGAGAACCAGAACGACCAGGGCAACCGCCTGCACACCCTGACCGTCCTCAGCGGTGAACGATGCCGGGTAGTGATGACCAGCCGCCCCTCCGCCTGGGACAGCGTGCGCGGCCGTGCGCCGGGCTCGGGCGGCTCGTTACGGGTGGTCAGCCTCCATGAGCTGCGCACCGATGACGTCGAAGACTTCGTCGAGGCATGGTTCGCGACCGATGCGGGACGTGCCCAAGCCCTGATCGAGCAACTACGGAACCGCCCCGACCTGGTGCGTGCGGTCGTAGTGCCCCTGATCCTGACGTTCTACTGCACCATCGCAGGTGAGGGGCCATCGGCCGACGTGCAGAAGCTACCGGTGCGCAGGCATGCACTCTACGCGCGGATCGTGCGCCGTACGTTCCACCACGTGGATACCGCCAAAGGACCCGGTGCGGCCACACGCGATCCGGCCGAGCGGCAGAAGACCCTTGCTGCATGGGCCTGGCACGCCGTCGGCAACGCCAACACCCCGACCGGGCTCGGCAACTGGGGCGAGACCTTCGCGCAGCCACCCGGCACCTACGACGACCCCGCGCTCGACGCGATCGCACCCAAGGTCCGGGTCGACGGCGAAGGGGTGGTGACACGACGCTTTCAGCACCGCACCCTGCTCGAGCACTTCGTCGCCGAGTACGTCGCCGACCTGCCTACCGACGAGGCCGCCGAGATCCTGCTCCCGCACCTCTGGTACGACTCGGACTGGGCTGTCGCTGCACCAGCAGCCATCGCTGCACACAACCGCCGGCGGCCGGGAGAGCTGCTGGGGCGTATCTGCGACGACTTCGCTGCGAACCATATGCCCCAGGACACTGCGCGGAACCAGATTTCGCGAGAGTTCGACCGTCAGCTCGTTGAGATCGCTGCTGAATCCGATCCTGGCGAATGGGTCGATGGAGATCAGAGTCTGCTGAACGCCGGCCGCGTACGGCACGCGACCACGACGACAGACTCGGGTCCTGCCTGGAAGCCTCGTCTCATCAGTCGTTCGGCGCACTGGGAACGATCGAACAGCGATGTCGTTGCCAAGGTACTAGAACAGCTATCTGACGGGGGCCTCGTGACGACCTTGGCCGCCGCGTTGGTTCTCACGGAGCTAGGTCCCGGCCTCGATGCGCGAACGCAGGCGCGTGTGAGGACTGTTGTGCTAAACCTGCTCCCCGCCGGGACTGCCAACATCGTGTGGGGCCGGGTAGAGGTCTTGGTGTCGATGGGACCGAGCGCCGAGGAGCGAACGCGGGCGCGAGCCGCGCTGTTGTCGACATTGCATGATGCGGACCCCTTCTCCTTACCAAATTTGGTGCAGGCGCTGTCGTTGTTGGGGCTGAGCGCCGAAGAGCAGGCACGTGCGCGGAGCATCGTGCTGGAAGCGCTGATTACGGCGCCTTTGTCCGAGTTGAGCCGGCCTCGGCTGGCGGAAGCACTGTTGCTGTTGACGCCGAGCCGTCAGGATCTGGCGCATGCGCGGGACGCAATGCTGCTGGCGTTGCCCCACGCTGACATCAGGGCGGACCACCTGGCAGAGGCACTGCTGTCGCTTGGACCCAGTGATGAGGAACGCGCACAAGCGTGGGCGGCGATGGCGGAAACGCTCGGCGGCGTGAGCACGAACTCGGCAGATGACCTGGCGGCGGCCCTGTTGTCGCTGACGCCAAGCAGCCAGGAGCTGGCGGATGTGCGGTCCGCCGTCCTGGAGGCTTTGCCCGACGCGGACGCCTATCGCGGCGCGGGTCTGGTGAGGCTGCTGCTGTCGCTGGGACCGAGCAGGGAGGAACGGGCTCGAGCACGGGACGCGGTGCTGCTGACGTTGCCTCACGCTGGCAGCTGGGCGGAGTACACGGCGGAGGCGTTGCTGTCTCTGGGACCGACTGACCATGAGCGCGCGCGGACACGGGCACGGATCGCAGTTCTGTCGGCATTGGGCGACAAGGACACCAGGATTACGGGCGAACCGAGGAGCCTGATGAAGCTGTTGCTGTCGTTGAGGCCGACCAGCGAAGAGCGAGCGCGTATGCGGGCCGTGTTCTTGGCGGAGATCTGTGCAGGTCCGTATGTGGCCGACCAGGTGGGGGCGTTGCTATCGCTAGGACCGCGTGACGAGGAGCGCGCGCAGGCGCGGGCAGCGGTTCTGTCGGCCTTGGCTGACACCGAGGACACCCGGGGAAGGGCCACACTAGTAAAGGACCTAGTGGGGGCGTTGCTATCGCTAGGACCGCGTGACGAGGAGCGCGCGCAGGCGCGGGCAGCGGTTCTGTCGGCCTTGGCTGACACCGAGGACACCCGGGGAAGGGCCACACTAGTAAAGGACCTAGTGGGGGCGTTGGTGTCGTTAAGGCCGACGACCGACGAGTGTGGTCAGGCCTGGACCGCTGTGCTGGAAGCACTACCCGGTGCTGCCGCGTATGAGGACGGCCTGGTGGATGCGCTGCTGTCCTTGAAGTTGGCCGATCCGGACCGGGCCCGAGCCCGTGCACAGACGGTGGAGGCGCTTTCGACAGGAAGCGACGCGTGCGTCGCGACCCTCATAGTCGGCCTCCGCAGGAGCTACCCCCTGCAGGAGTGGCTAGATCTCATCGAAGACGGGCCCGCCCGTCGCCCTCAGCGACCCACCACGTAACTGCATCCGGAATGACTGCCCGGAAGGCGCCCCCACTCACCCCTTGACCGAACCGATGAGCGCCCCCTTCACGAAGTACCGCTGGATGAACGGGTACACGAGCAGCATCGGCAGCGTGGCAACGACGATCACGGCCATCTTGACCGACTGGGCCGGCGGGACGACGTCGACCACCGAGGCGTCGGCGTTCATACCGCTCGCTACGATGACGATCTGCCGCAGCAGCACCTGGATCGGCCACTTCGTGGAGTCGTTGATGTACAGGATCGCGTGCTGGTAGGTGTTCCAGTAGCCGACGGCGTAGAACAGGCCGATGGTCGCGATCGAGGCGAGCGACAGCGGCAGCACGATCCGCAGGAACACCCCGAGGTCGGAGCACCCGTCGATGCGGGCCGCCTCCTCGAGGCTGTCGGGGATCGCCTGGAAGAAGCTGCGCATGATCACGAAGTTGAACGCGTTGATCGCGACCGGCAGGATCAGCGCCCACAGCGAGTCGATGAGGCCGAGCTGCTGGACCACGATGAACGTCGGGATCATCCCGCCGCTGAACAGCATCGTGAAGATCACGAGGAAGTTGATCACCCGGCGTCCGCGCAGGTAGGGCTTCGACAGCGCGTACGCCATGAACGACGTGAGCAGCAGGCTCACGAACGTCCCCATGGCCGTCACGAACACCGAGACCCCGAGCGCCCGGAAGATCGTCGACGTCGACAGGATGTAGCGATACGCGTCGAGCGTGAACGTCTCGGGGATGACTACGAAGCTGCGCGTCGCGAGCTCGCCCGGCGTCGCGAACGAGCTGCCCAGCACGTTGAGGAACGGCAGCACGCAGATCAGCGCGAACCCGCCGAGCACCAGGACGTTGACGACGCGGAAGATCCGCATCCCGGTGGTGGGCCGCCGGTGGCCGCTCGTGCGCTTCGCCAGCCGGTCCAGGGGCACCCGGGGCGCGGCGTCGGTCGTATTCATCGTGTGCTCCCAAGGTCGGGCCGCAGTTCGGGCCGGCGCAGCGCGAACATCCCCGCGCTGACGAAGAACAGAAAGGCAACCGGATAGAGGATCAGCTGGCTGCCCACCAGGCAGACCAGGCCGGTGGTGGCGAAGTACCATCCGGTCGTGCGCCGCCCGGGCCGCCGTCTGGCCACGTAGATCCCCGAGATCCCGAGCAGCAGCACGACCATGAGGGTGAAGCCGAACCAGGCGGCGAGCGTCCGTGCCGCGTCGTACGCGTCAGTCGCGACACCACCGGCCGTCAGGTCCAGGCCGATGCGCTGCATCTCGGGGTACAGCGTGCTGGTGAACTCGGCCTCGTCGAGCCGGTTCAGCACCAGCGTGAACGCGCCGAGGAACAGCGTGGACAGCGCCATGCCCGCCCCGGCCGTCCAGACCTCCGCGGTACGCCGCAGCGCGGGCTCAGTCGCCGTCGTCGATACCATCGCCCCTCACCTCCGCCCGGCGCAGCGTCGGGCTGTTCTCCACGTGGAGCACGGGACCCTCGCCACCGTCGACCCGGACCCGAGCGAGGTCGGAGTCCGCGACGTTGCCGAGGTAGAAGCCCTGCCGCGCCATGAGGTCCACCCCGTCAGCCATGGCCGGTCGCCCCGGGACGGCGTCGGCGGCGAACGAGACCTTGACGTCGTCGAGCGTGAGCTCGGCCAGAGGCCGCTCGGGCAACCCGTAGAGGTGCCCCGCCGCCGCGTGCACCCCGCGGGCGGTGATGTGCGCGAGGTGGATGCGGCGAAAGTCCGGCGTGGCGTCATCGACGGGGTGCGGGCTCCGGTCACCGACATGCGGCTCCTTGCCGTCCGGGCCACAGAAGTAGTGTGGGTTGATCACGATCGGGCACATCACGTCGGTCATCACGACGTTCGTCACCCGGATGTCCTCGACCACTCCCCCACGGCCGCGGCGCGACTTGATGCGGATGCCACGGTCGGTGCCTTGGAACACACAGCCCGTGATGACGACGTTGCGCACCCCGCCGCTCATCTCGCTGCCGATGACCACGCCGCCGTGGCCGTGCACCATCGTGCAGCCCGTGATCGTGACGTTCTCGCACGGGACCCGCTCCGGCGAGGCCTCGGTGCCCGCCTTGATGGCGATGCAGTCATCGCCGACGTCGATGTGACAGTCGCTGATCCGGACGTTCCGGCACGACTCCGGGTTGATGCCGTCGGTGTTGGGCGAGTCGGGCGGGTTCGTGATCCGCACCCCTGAGACGCTGACGTCCTGGCAGAGCAGCGGGTGCACCGTCCAGGCCGGGGAGTCGCGCAGCGACACGTCGCGGATCGTCACCCGCTCGCAGCCGTGCAGCCCGATCAGGGTGGGCCGTGGATGTGCCAGGGCCTCCCTGTCGTCGCGGAACGTGTCCCACCAGCGCCGGCCCTGGCCGTCGATCGTGCCGAGCCCGGTGATCGCGACGTCGGTCTCGCCGCTCGCGTACAGGCACGGGGAGTGCACCAGGCCCGGTGCGCCCTCCCAGCGCGCCTCGACCGGCGGGTACAGGTCCGGGTCCGGGACGAACTCCAGCCGGGCACCTGCCTCGAGGTGCAGCTCGACGTGGCTGCGCAGGCGCAGCGCTCCGGTGCGGTGCACGCCGGACCGGACCACCACGGTGCCGCCACCCGCCTGCGCGGCCGCGTCGATCTCGGCCTGGAACGCTGCCGTCTCCAAGACGTCTGTGTCGCTCGTCTGCATGTGTTGCCTCTCGCCTCGCCGAAGGGCGCCGGCCGGCCGTCTCGGACCAGCCGGCGCCCGGGTGGTCAGCCGTTCACCTTGGCGTACGCCGCGCTGAACTCCTCGATGATCTGGTCGAGGCCCTCGCCGCGGAGGCCCTCGATCGTCGCCTCGAAGTCGGACATCTCGATGGCCCCGGTGATGTACTGGTTGTAGGCGTCGTTGACCTGCTGCTCGATCGCCGACCACCGGCTGTCGTACGTCTCGGACGTCAGGGACTGCGCCGGGTTGGTGATGACGTAGTCCTCGTTCTCCGCCATCAGCTCGTTGCCCTCGTCCACGTACGGGGTCGCGTTCTTGTACGTGACGACCTTCTCGGACGGCCGCGACGAGCTGAACGGCTGGACCTCCTGCTCCCACGCGGTCTGGTCGGTGATCGTCACCACGCCGTCGCCGTCGACCTCGTAGTGGGTGCCCTCGACGCCGTTGGTCATGAGGCCGTACGCCTCCTCGTCCATGAGCTTGTCGATGAAGCCCAGCACCTTGCGCAGATCGTCCTCCGTCTCCACCTCGGACTTGGGGATAGCGAGCCAGCCGCCCATGCCGCCGTTGGTGTCCGAGAGGATGCGACGAGGCACGTCCTCGTAGGTGATGTCGTTGACCAGCGCCCACTCCATCGGCGTCTCCGGGTCGGCGCTCTGGGCGATGGCCATGTAGTTCTTCGCCTCGAACAGGCCGGTGACGACGATGCCGCCCTTGCCCTGCGCGATGCCGTCCTGCTGGTTCTGCTTCTGCACGGTGACGAACTCCTGGTTCACGCCGCCGTCCTCGTACACGCCGCGGTACCACTCCATGGCTTCCTTGAACGCGTCTGTGGTGAAGGTCGGCACCACGTCCCCGTCCTCGGTCGCCTCGAACACGCTGCCCGCGCCGAAGTACCCGGTCAGGGAGCGGAAGCCGACCCGGAAGCTCTCCTCGCGGTCGTAGAACCCCGTGGTGTCGTCCTTGCCGTTGCCGTCCGGGTCATCGTGGGCGAACGCGTGGGCGACCGCTGTGAGGTCCTCGATGGTGTGCGGCACCTCGAGGCCAAGGTTGTCCAGCCAGTCCTGCCGCACGACGACGCCGTAGCGCGCCTTGATCTTCTGGTACGGCACGCCGTACAGCTCGCCGTCGATCCGGGCGGCCTCGAGCGTCTGGGGGTCGATCTTCGACAGGTTGGGAAACTCGGAGAGATATTCCTCGACGTCCCAGAACATGCCCGAGGTCAGGGACGAGCGCACGGTCGTGCTGTCGATCTGGGTGAGCGAGACGATGTCGGCGAGAGTGCCCGAGGCGAGCGCGGCGTTGATCTTCTCCTCCTTGGAGGCGTCGGGCACCCACTGCATCTCGAACTCGGTGCCCGTGTGCTCCTCGAGCGCCGTCTCGATGGCGCCGTTCTTCTCGGGCGTCGTCGGGGTGTGCAGCATCGACATCCAGGTCAGCGGAGCGTCGGCGTCACCCCCGTCGCCGTCGCCCGACCCGCCGCCGCACGCGGCGAGCGTGAGTGCCAGCACCGTCGCCGACGCCACGGCCGTTCCGTTCCTTCTTGAGATCATGAGCCATCCCTTCGTGGTGTGAGGACATCGCCGTCCGCGACGTTGCGGACGGCGGGTAGAGCTACCGAGCCGGCACGGCTCGAGGTACGACCGGTTCCGCCTCCCCGTCAGTCGCCAGGCCGCGGAACACCGCACGGGTGACGAGGCCGACGGCGAACGCCGGGATCCCCACGCCGAACAGGACGAGCAGCGGCAGTGCGAACTGCCACAGCACCCACCAGGTCGCTCCGACGACCGTCGCTCCGAGGACCGTCCAGTGGAGCGACCCGAAGCCGATCAGCAGCGCCCCGCCGAGCTGGCGCGGGATCGTGGTCAGGTCGGTCGCCACGAGGACCGGGTACACGTACGCCGCGGCGATCGCGAGCACGACGAGCGCTCCGACGTTGAGGAGCTGGAGGTACCAGCTCGATGCGAGAAAGACGTTGGTGACGATCACGCCGCCAGCCGCCAGCAGGATCCAGGAGACCAGGATCGATCGCCCCGCCTGCTCCCGCGCGTACTTCCAGAAGACGCGGGCCGGGGGCGGCGTCTCGCCGGCGCGCAGCCACTGGTCGAGGTACTTCGCCAGCGCGTACGACGCCGGTCCGACACCGACAACGACCAGGCCGCCCGCCGTCGTCGCCAACCAGAGGAGGTTGAGGAACGCGACGCGGTACACGCTGGTCAGAAACGTGTTGATCCGTACGAAGCCTTCGAACGAGAACACCGTGCACCACCCTTCACAGCCGGATCGGGCGCATCAGTAGACGCCTTCTTCGCCGAAGCGCTTGGCCAGCCGGTTGGCCATGACCACGAGCAGGAGGCCGACCAGACCCTTGAAGAGCCCGACGGCGGCCGCATAGCTGAGCTGCCCGTTCTGGATTCCCGTCGTGTAGACGTAGGTGTCGAAGATCTCGCCGACCTCGCGGTTCAGCGAGTTCATCACCAGGAACATGTGCTCGAAGCCCAGCTCCAGGAAGTCTCCGATCGCCAGGATGAACATGACGATGATCGTCGGCCGGATCGCGGGCAGCGTGATGTGCCAGGACTGCCGCAGCCGGCCGGCGCCGTCGAGCTCCGCGGCCTCGTAGAGCTGGACGTCCACCGCCGTCATCGCGGCGAGATAGACGATGGTGCCCCAGCCGGCGCCCTTCCAGATCTCCTGGCCGATGTACAGCGGTCGCAACCAGTCGGGGTCGGTGAGGAACGGGACGGGCTCACCGCCGGCGTCCACGATGAGGTTGTTGATGCTGCCGCCGTCGGTGGAGAGCAGCACGTAGAAGATCGAGGCGACGATGACCCAGGACAGGAAGTGGGGCAGGTAGATCACCGACTGCACGCCCCGCTTGAAGTACTTGCCCCGGAGCTCGTTGAGCAGCAGTGCCAGGACGATCGGCACCGGGAAGGCGAAGACCAGCAGCATGAGGGAGATCACGAGCGTGTTGCGCAGCAACATCACGAAGGTGTCCTCGGTGAAGAGCCGCACGAAGTGGTCGAGGCCCACCCACGGGCTGCCGCCGATGCCGAGGAACGGCAGGTAGTCCTGGAACGCGATGACGAGCCCGCCCATGGGCGCGTACTTGAACAGCAGGAAGTACGCGATGCCCGGCAGTGCCATGAGGTAGAGCGTCCGGTGCCGCCAGAACGCGGAGCTCCGCGGCCGGCGACCGCCCTGCGGACGCTCCGTACCCACCCTTGTCGCGGGCGGCCGTGGCCCCGCCGTGGTCGGCGCGCTCATCGCCGCGACCCCGTCATCGTCACTACCACCATTGGTGTGCCCTTCTGCTCGCCGTCGAGCCGGATCCGGTGAAGACCTCAATGTCAGCAACCGGTTTCTGGGACCGTACCCGACGAGTGCAGACGCCGCAAGACCCTATTTTCCGTGACCTTTCGTCAGTTCCGCCTGTGGCTACCGCCAACAGGAAACCGGTTGCTAGAGTGGGCGGGCCGCAGCAGGAGAAACTTTTGGCGAACCGGTTTCTCGCGTTTCACAAGGGTGTGACGGACGAAAGGCAGGCGATGGTGCTCTACTCGAACCCGGTCCTCGACGCCGACTGGCCGGACCCGGACGCGATTCGCGTCGGTGACGACTTCTGGATGATCGCGTCCAGCTTCAACAGGGCGCCCGGGCTCCCGGTTCTGCACTCCCGGGACCTGGTGAGCTGGACCCACGTCACCAACGCGCTGCCGGCGGTCCCGCCCGTCGCCCACTACGCGCTCCCCCGCCACGGCTCGGGCGTCTGGGCGCCCAGCCTGCGCCACCACGACGGGCTCTTCGTCATCGTGTTCCCCGATCCCGACCACGGGATCTACGTGCTCACGGCTCCGGATCCCCGCGGGCCGTGGTCGGAGCCCTGGTGCCTGCTGCCGGGCCGTGGCCTGATCGACCCGTGCCCGCTGTGGGACGACGACGGCCGGGCCTACCTCGTGCACGGCTGGGCCGGCAGCCGTGCCGGTATCAAGAACCGGCTCACCGTCGTCGAGGTCGACCCGGGCCTGCGGCAGGTCGTCGGCGACCCGCGCACCGTCGTCGACGGCGACGAGCTGCCCGGGTTCCGGACCCTCGAAGGCCCGAAGCTGTACAAGCGCGACGGCTGGTACTGGATCTTCGCGCCGGCCGGCGGTGTGGCGACCGGCTGGCAGACCGCCTTCCGGTCCCGCTCCGTGTGGGGCCCGTACGACCACCGCGTCGTGCTCGAGCAGGACTCGACCGCCGTCAACGGTCCGCACCAGGGCGCCTGGGTGGACGCGCCGGACGGGTCGGACTGGTTCCTGCACTTCCAGGACCGCGGCGTCTTCGGGCGCGTCGTGCACCTCCAGCCGATGCGCTGGGTGGACGGGTGGCCGCAGATCGGTGAGCCATTGGGGCAGGGCCGGGGCAGACCCGTGCTCGAGCACCCCCGGCCGGTCCCGGCGGTCGGCGACGGCCAGCAGGAACCGGTCCGGAGCGACGACTTCACGTCTGCGGGGACGGCCGCCCGCTGGCACTGGCAGGCCAACCCCCTCCCCGGCTGGTCGGAGGCGACCGGGGACGGGACACTCCGGCTGCGGGCGCAGGCCGCCACCCGCGACGACCTGCGCGAGCAGGGGGCGGTGCTCTGCCAGCAGCTCCCTGGTCGGCCGAGCACGTGGGCCACGCGTGTGCGCCTCCAGGGCGACGCGCCGGGGACACGGTGCGGGATGGTGCTGCTCGGGCGCGAGTACGCCTGGCTCGGGCTCGTCCGCACGCCGACCGGTGTCGACGTCGCCCTGCGCCGCAGCGGCGGGGGCACCGAGGACACGCTCGCGCAGCTCCCGGCACCGGCCGACACCCTCGACCTCCGGCTCACCGTCGACGACGAAGGTTCGGCCACCTTCGCCTGGCGCACCGATGACACGCGGCCGTGGCACGACCTTCCGACCGCGTGGGCGGCGGTCGAGGGACGATGGATCGGTGCGGAGGTAGGGCTCTTCGCCACCGGCATGCCGGGCACACCCCTCGACGAGCGCGGCGGCGCGGTGTTCGGCCCGGTCCGGGTCACGGTCGCCGGAAAGGAAGCATGATGGCGCGGGTCGCGAAGAACGGCACCACGATCGCCCAGGTGGCAGCTGCCGCAGGAGTGTCGCGGGCGACCGTCTCACGTGTCATGAACGGCCAGTCGACCGTCGCGGCGGACATGGCCGAGCGGGTACGGGCGGCGGCCGCCGACCTGCAGTACCACCCCAGCACGATGGCGCGCGGCCTCTCCCTCGGGCGCACGAACACGGTCGCCCTCGTCGTCCCGGACCTCGGCAACCCGATGTTCCAGCAGATCCTGCGCGGTGCGGTCGCCGCGGCCGAGCCCTTCGGCTTCCGGTTCCTCGTCGCGGAGACCGCCGAGCACGCCGACGCCGAGGCGGAGATAGCCCTGGAGGCGAGACTGCGCTGCGACGCCCTGATCCTCGCCGCGCCGCGCAGCCCCGAGGACGCCCTGCGGGAGCTGCTGCCCCAGGTCGCGCCGGCCGTCCTCATCAACCGCGACGTCCCGGGCCTCGGCGTGCCGACGGTCCGCGTCGACTACGGCGCGGGAGTGCACAGCGTCGTCGACCATCTCGTCGCGCTGGGTCACCGCGAGCTCGCCTACGCGGCCGGGCCACGCGCCAGCGCCTCCCACGCGCAGCGCGCCCGTGCGCTCGAGGAGGCCCGCGAGCGCCACAGCAGCCTGCGGGTCACCACCGTGGCCTGCGGGTCGACGGTCGACGACGGCTACCGCGTCGCCGACGAGGTGCTCGCGAGCGAGGCGACCGGGGTGGTGGCGTTCAACGACCTCGTCGCGTTCGGGCTGCTCGCCCGGCTCAACGAGACCGGTGTCGACGTTCCAGGGGACATCTCGATCGCGGGCTTCGACGACATCGAGCTCGCGCGCTACGGGACTCCTTCCCTGACGACGGCCGCCGTGCCGCAGGCCGAGCTAGGCGGGCGCGCCTGGGGACTCCTGCACCAGCTGATCTCCGACCGCGCGGGCGCCGGGGCGGGCAGCCGGTCGGTCCCCTCGGCGGTCCCGCTCGTCATGCCGGGTCTCGTCGCGCGGTCCAGCACCGGGCCGGTCCCGCCGGCACGGCGCCTTCCGACCCCGTCGTCCGATCGCGCCGGCCGGGCGCGGACCGCCGCACCGGGCGAGCGTGCCACGTGGGCCGCGACGAGCGACGGCTGGGAGCTGATCGCGGGCGAGCTACCGCTGACCCGCTACGCGAGTGGCGACGCCATGCCCGCCGTGCACAGCCCGCGGCCCCACCTGCACCCTCTCCACTCGCTCGGCGGTGTGGCCATGACGCAGACCACGCCGGCCGACCACCGGCACCACTACGGGGTCTCGATGGCGGTGGCCGACGTGAACAGCACCACCTACTGGGGCGGCCGTACGTTCGTGCGCGGCCAGGGTCCGACGCTGCTCTCCAACCAGGGCAGGCAGCACACGAGCTCGGCCGAGGTCGTCGGGGGTGGGGCGACGCTGTCGAGCCAGGTGCGCTGGACGGACGAGCGGGGCCGCGACCAGCTGGCCGAGCGGCGCCGGCTCACCGGCCTGCTGCTCCCGGAGGTCGACGCCTGGGCGCTCGGCTGGTGGAGCCGCCTGCACGCGCCCGACTCGGACGTGGTGATCGGCAGCCCGGCGACGAGCGGCCGGCCCGGGGCCGGCTACGGCGGGCTCTTCTGGCGTCTCCCGTTCGCCGACGAGGCCACCGTGCTCACCACGGACGCCGACTCCGAGGCGCAGGCGCACGGATCGCGCTCACCGTGGATCGCGGTCGTGCGCCGGCACGGTGATGCGTGGACGACTCTCCTGCTCGTCCAGCCCGGCGAGGTCGATCCCTGGTTCGTGCGGGTCGCCGACTACGTCGGGGCCGGTCCGGCGCTCGCCTGGGACGCGACACGACGCATCACCGCCGGGTCGTCGCTCGACGTCGAGCTGGTCGCCGTGGTCGTCGACCGGCGGCTCGATGCTGCCGACGCCGCCGACCTGACCGACTTCGCCGTGGCCCGGGTGCGGACGGCGGCTAGTCCGAGCGCGTATAGCGCAGGTGACGGAACCGCAGGCCCGACGTCGACGTCGTCCACTCGGTCGACGACGTGACCGTCCACTCGGGGCCGATCTCGGGGGCGAACGCGTCGCCCTCGACCTCGGCGTTGATCTCGCAGACCTCGAGGACGTCGGCGATCGGGAGCGTCTCGCTGTAGACCTGCGATCCGCCCATCACCCAGACCTCGTCCCCGCCGGGGGCCCTCGCCGCGGTCTCGAGCGCCTCGCCGATCGAGCCGACGACCACGGCGGCGCCGTCGGCGTCGGGCACGGTCCTCGGGTCCTGCGACGAGACCACGATGTTGGTGCGGCGAGGCAGCGGGCGCCTGGGCAGCGACTCCCAGGTGAGCCGGCCCATCACCACAGGGTGGTCCGCGGTGGTCCGCTTGAAGTGGGCCTGGTCCTCCGGCACGCTCCACGGGATGTCGCCGCCGGCGCCGATCACGGGCCGGCCGCCGGCGTCGCGCGCCTGCCCCCAGATGAGTCCGATCATCAGACGGCGATCGGGGCCTTGATGGCGGGGTGCGAGACGTACCCGAGCACCTCGATGTCCTCGAACTCGTAGTCGAAGATCGACTCCCGCGGGGCGAGGCGCAGCGACGGGTACGGGTACGGGTCGCGCTCGAGCTGCGTGCGCACCTGCTCCAGGTGGTTGTCGTAGATGTGGCAGTCGCCGCCGGTCCACACGAACTCGCCGACGGCGAGCCCGGTCTGCGCCGCGACCATCTGCGTGAGCAGCGCGTAGGAGGCGATGTTGAACGGGACACCGAGGAACAGGTCCGCCGACCGCTGGTAGAGCTGGCAGCTGAGCTTTCCGTCCGCGACGTAGAACTGGAACAGGGCGTGGCACGGCGGCAGCGCCATGTCGTCGACCTCGGCCGGGTTCCACGCCGTCACGATGTGCCGCCGCGAGTCCGGGTTGGTACGGATCTGCTCGATCACTGATCCGA
This sequence comes from Promicromonospora sp. NPDC023987, assembly GCF_040639055.1. Taxonomy (NCBI): domain Bacteria; kingdom Bacillati; phylum Actinomycetota; class Actinomycetes; order Micrococcales; family Promicromonosporaceae; genus Promicromonospora; species Promicromonospora sp. NPDC023987. The sequence goes on from NZ_JBEZZF010000023.1 coordinate 36,732, forward strand.
TCTGGTCGACATGGCCGCCGTCGGGCGTGGGCCAGGAGCGCCACTGGACCCCGTACACCGGGCCCAGCTCACCGGACTCGTCCGCCCAGTCGTCCCAGATCTTCACGCCGCGTTCCTGCAGCCAGCGCACGTTGGAGTCGCCGCGCAAGAACCACAGCAGCTCGTAGACGACCGACTTGAGGTGCACCTTCTTGGTGGTGACCAGCGGGAAGCCCTTGGCCAGGTCGTACCGGATCTGACGCCCGAACACGCTGCGCGTCCCCGTGCCGGTCCGGTCGCCCTTGAAGGTTCCGTTCGCCAGCACGTCGCGCAGCAGGTCCTCGTACGGGGTGTCGATCTCGGTCATGCGGCAAGCCTACGTCGAGCGCTTCGGTCGCCTCTCGGTGACGCTCCGCCTCAGCGCTGCTTCGACCGGAGCTCCCTGAGCTGGGCGCCGCGACGGCGGTACAGCACGCCCATCGTCACGATCGTCAGGGCCACGACGCCGCCGATCACCGCGCCCCACGCGGTCCCGCCGCGGAACGCCGGCCCGTCGACGTCGAGGATCCGTTCGCCGGCGTGCGCCGCCGCCGACGTGCCCAGCACGATGCCGAGGGTCAGCAGGTTCGGCACGGAGAACACGACGGCCAGTGCCAGGAACCCGCTGCGCACCTGCCAGGACCGCCTGGTCAGGACCGCCTGGGCCAGGAGCAGCACGGGGACCAGCGTGAACGCCGCGCCGGTCAGCAGCCCCCACCAGGCGCCGGCGGCGAACGACCCGTCCACCGCGTTGCCGATCACCTGCGCCCACCAGCGCGGCAGGAACGCGTCGAGGAACAGGTAGACCAGCCAGACGACCACGATCACCACGGCGACGCCGATCAGGCGCTGCACGACGTCACGCCAGCTCGGCCGCCACCGTGCGCCGGCCGGTGTCGGCGTCGGGCCGGTCGGCGTCGGGCGCGGGCCGGCCGGCGCCGGGCCGGTCTCCTCAGGCTTGTCGCTCGGGTTCTGCGCCATGAGCACGATCGTCGCAGCGTGGGGGCCGCCGTGCGCGGCGAACGGGAACGTCCTGGGCCTCGTTCGCGTTGACCACAGGTCCGACCGACCTCCGACCGACAGGGGCGCGCTGGACCTCGCTCCGTGACCGTGTCGGTGACCAGTGGAAGGATGATCCTCATGACGGAGCAGACCACCACCTCGAACAGCACGAGCGCCGAAGGCAGCGCGACACCCTCGCCGACGGACCCGCTCTGGGTGGAGCGGAACGGCACCCGCACCTACACGGGCTTCTCGGCCCGCGGTGCCCGGGTCGAGATCGGCCCCGTCGAGGCCGGTGCCGTGTTCACGCCGGGAGAGCTGCTCAAGGTCGCTCTCGCCGCGTGCGCGGGGATGAGCAGCGACAAGGCGTTCTCGCGCCGGCTGGGCGACGACTACCGGACGACCATCCGGGTCGAGGACCCGAAGAACGTCGCCGAGGACCGGTACCCGGTCCTCACGGAGAAGTTCGAGATCGATCTGTCCACCCTCGACGACGAGGACCGGGCGAAGCTCCTCACGATCGCGCAGCGGTCGATCGACAAGGCATGCACGGTGGGCCGCACGCTCAAGACGGGCGCCCAGATTCCCGACGCGCAGTTCCAGCAGCCGACGGAGGGCTGACATGGCCGACGACAAGCAGAAGCTCACGGCACCCGGGTCCAACGGGCGGTCGTCCCCTGGCGACGCCGTGCTGAGGCCCGACAACTCGGTCGAGGTCACGCCTGCGGACTGGCTCGACTACAAGCCGCAGAGCCCGCTCGACCACCTGGTCGGCCGGGCCGTGACCATCCCGTCGGCGACCATCCACAGGCATGTGGACAAGGTGCGCGAGCGCAACCCTGACGCCGGCCCCGCCGAGGTCATCAAGCTCCTGGAGAAGGAGTATCTGCGGGTCATCCAGACCACGGGCGGCGCCGTCGGCGCGGCCGCTGCGATCCCGGCCGTCGGCACCGCGGCGAGCGTCGCTCTGTCCACGAGCGACGTCGCGACGTTCTTCGCGTCGTCGGCCGCGTTCTCCCTCGCGGTGGCGGACGTGCACGGAATCGACGTCCAGGACGTCCCGCGCCGTCGGGCGCTGCTCCTGGCCACCGTGCTCGGCGACCAGGGCGCACAGGACGTCGAGAACGCCATCGGCGGATCGGGTGTCGCATGGGGCAAGGTGCTGCTCACGAGCATGCCCCGCACCACGCTGCACCGAGTGAACAAGGCCCTCACGCACCGGTTCATCCAGAAGCAGATCGCCAAGCAGGGCAGCCTGATGCTGGGCCGCATCCTGCCGTTCGGCGTGGGCGCCGTGGTGGGCTGGGTCGGCGCGCGTGCGCTCGGCCACACGGTGATCGCCCAGTCCCGCGTCGCGTTCGGCACCCCGCCCGAGCGGTTCCCGCGCGTCATCGAGCAGCGGCAGCCGAAGCAGCCGAAGCAGCCGAAGCAGAAGCGGAAGTGGCTCGGGTCCCGCACCCCGACCTGAGCCCGTCGGAGGCCGAGCAGCCGATATCGCACATCTGCTCGGCGGGATCACGGGACCCGTCCTAGGCTGCACGTCATGGCGGACACGACGCACGGCGCACTCGCCCCGACGTACCACCCACTGCCGCTCACGATCGCACGGGCGCACGGTACGCATGTGTGGGACACGGACGGCAACGAGTTCCTCGACATGCTGTCGGGGTACTCGGCCCTGAACTTCGGGCACCTGCACCAAGGCCTGGTGGCTGCGGCGATGACGCAGCTGCGTCAGGTGACGCTCACGTCCCGCGCGTTCGACCATGACCGGCTGGAGGAGTTCGCGCAGCGACTCGTCGAGGTGGTCGGACCGCTGACCACCGGCGGCGAGGACAGCCTCGTGGTGCCGATGAGCACCGGCGCGGAAGCCGTCGAGACCGCGATCAAGGCAGTCCGTAAGTGGGGTTACGACGTGCGGGGGGTTCCCGAGGACCAGGCGACGGTGATCGTCGCGGGCGGCAACTTCCACGGCCGCACCACCACGCTCGTCGGGCTCTCGGACAGGCCGGCCGCTCGGGACGGGTTCGGTCCCTTCGCACCGGGTTTCCGGCAGGTGCCCTTCGGCGACCTGGACGCGGTCGCCGACGCCGTGGACGACACCACCGTGGCGGTCCTCATGGAACCGGTGCAGGGCGAGGCCGGGGTCCTGGTGCCGCCGGACGAGTTCTGGCCCGGCCTGCGTGAGCTCACCACCACGCAGGACATCGCCCTGGTCGCCGACGAGGTCCAGTCCGGGCTGGGTCGCACCGGCACCACGCTCGCGTGCGAGCTGTGGGACGTCCGGCCGGACCTGGCCTGCCTGGGCAAAGCGCTGGGCGGCGGGATCGTCCCGGTGTCGGCTGTGGTCGGCAGGCCGGAGATCCTCGGTGTCCTGACGCCAGGCACGCACGGCTCGACGTTCGGCGGCAACCCGCTGGCGTGCGCGGTCGCCGTCGCGGCGCTCGACCTGCTCTCCACGGGGCAGTACCAGGCGCGGGCGGCGGAGTCGGGCAAGGTGCTCAAGGAGCGGCTCGACGCGCTCGTGGCTGCGGGCCTGCTGGCCGAGGCCCGCACCGTTGGGCTGTGGGCGGGCATCGACCTGGACCCTGAGCTCGGCACCGGACGCGAGCTGTGCGAGGCGCTGCTGGAGCGCGGCGTGCTCGCCAAGGACACGCGTGACGAGACGATCCACCTGTCGCCGCCCCTGTCGATCGTCCAGCCCGAGCTGGAGATGGCGCTGGACATCCTGGAGGAGTCCCTGGTTGCGCTGCGGGACAACGATCCGGGGACCGCCCCCGCAGAGGTCAGCGACGCCTCCGACGACCACGCGGACGACGCGGAGGCCGATGCGGACCACGACACCGACACCGCGGATGCGCCCGGTGCCGCCGCCGACGGCAAGGACGAACGCTCCGAACTGTCACCGACCGCCGGCTGAGCGTAGGCTCCCAGGGGTGACCACTACGACGTCGTCCCACACCACCGCAACGCTCCCGGCCCTCCACGAGCTGCAGCAGGCCTATGCCGAGCTTCAGGCCAAGGGCCTGAAGCTGGACCTCACGCGCGGCAAGCCGTCGGCCGAGCAGCTCGACCTCGCCGAGCCCATGCTCGCCCTGCCCGGGATCGGCGTGCACGCCGATGACACGGGTACGGACGCACGCAACTACGGCGGGCTCGACGGAGGCCTCGCGGTCCGACGCATCTTCGCCGAGCTGCTCGACGTGCCGGTGGAGCAGCTCCTCGCGGGCGGCAACGCCTCGCTCACCCTCATGCACGACGTCGTCGCGTACGCGGAGCTGTTCGGCTTCCCCCAGTCCCCCAGGCCGTGGGCGCGCGAGGAGAAGGTCCGCTGGATCTGCCCCGTGCCCGGCTACGACCGCCACTTCACGGTCTGCGAGGCCTTCGGCATCGAGATGGTCCCGGTCCCGATGACGCCGGACGGTCCGGACGCCGAGGCCGTGGCAGCGCTCGTCGCGACGGACCCCACGATCAAGGGCATGTGGGTGGTCCCCACCTACTCCAACCCGGACGGCGCGGTCATCGCCGACGACGTCGCCCGGGCGCTGGTCTCGATGCCGACCGCGGCGCCGGACTTCCGCATCCTGTGGGACAACGCGTACGCCGTGCACCACCTGACCGGCGACGAGGTGACCAGCCCGAACGCCATCGCGCTGGCTGCGGAGGCCGGCCACCCGGACCGCGTGGTCCTGTTCGCCTCCACGTCCAAGATCACGTTCGCGGGCTCCGGCGTCGCGTTCCTCGGCAGCTCACCCGCCAACATCGCCTGGTACAAGAAGCACCTGTCGGCGGCCTCCATCGGCCCGGACAAGCTCAACCACCTGCGCCACGCGATGTTCTTCGGCTCGGCCGACGGCGTGCGCGAGCACATGCGCAAGCACCGCTCGATCCTGGCGCCGAAGTTCGAGGCCGTGGTGGAGATCCTGACCGAACGCCTCGGCGGGTACGGCGTCGCGTCGTGGACCGACCCCAAGGGCGGCTACTTCGTGTCGCTCGACGTGGCACCGGGTACGGCATCGCGTGTGGTGCAGCTCGCCAAGGAGGCGGGGATCGCCCTCACGCCGGCGGGTGCCACGTACCCGTACGGCAAGGACCCGGAGAACAAGAACGTCCGCCTCGCACCGTCGATGCCCCCGCTGGACGAGGTCCGCACGGCGATGGACGGCGTGGCGACCTGCGTGCTGCTCGCGGCCGCCGAGGCCGCCGCAAAGTAGACCCGCTCCCGTTGGTCGAGCCTCCACTGGTCGGTCGTCCGCTGGTCGAGCTTGTCGAGACCCGGTTTCGACAAGCTCAACCAGCGGAGGCTCAACCAGCAGCAGGGGCGTCAGTCCGTGCAGTGCTTGTTGACCACGAGCACCGGGCACGCCGAGTGGTGCAGCACGGCCTGGCTCGTGGAGCCCAGCAGCAGCCCGCGGAACCCTCCGCGGCCCCGTGAGCCCACCACCACCAGGTCCGACGCCGTGGAGAACTCCGTCAGCAGCTCCGCGCCCGTACCGTCCAGCACGATCCGCCGGATCCGCAGGCCCGGATTCTCCGCCTCGTACCGGTCGACCAGGACGTCCATGCCGACCGCGATGTCGGCCAGCACCTGCTCGCGGTCGATGGTCGACGGCAGCCACGCCAGCATGCCGGTGTTCCCCACGGGTACGCCGGTGACGGCGGTCAGCTCCGCGCCCCACGCGTTGGCCTGAGTGATCGCGTGCTGCAGCGCCCGCTCGGCCTGCGGGGACCCGTCCACACCGACGACGATGCGGCGCACCTCCCGGATCTCGGCCGCGCCCGGTGCGACCGCGGCGGGCGCGGTCTCGGAACCGGCCGCGCCACCGGACGCGGCGCCCGGCACGCTCCAGGAGACGCCGCGGTTGGCCTCGGCACGCAGCGGAACCACCACGACGGGGCACTGCGCGTGCGCGGGGAGCGCGGACGACACGGTGCCCAGCAGCCGCTCCGTGAACCCGCCCCGGCCGCGCGTCCCGACGACGGCGAGGCCGTAGTCGCCGGACAGCTCCACGAGCACGCCCGCCGCGTCCCCGGTGGCGACCTCGGTGGTAGCACGCACGCCGGCGTCGGCCACGCGGGCCTCCGCCTCGGCGAGGACCGATTTGGCGCCCTCCTGGATGGTCGTGTCGTCGAGAGCGGCGTAGCCGCCGTCGAGCGACGCAGCCGTGAACGACGGCAGGGAATAGCTGCACACGATGTGCAGCGACCAGCCCACACGGTGCGCGTAGGCGGTCGCCCAGTCCAGCGCGTGCAGACTAGCGGCCGATCCGTCCACACCGACCAGTACGACCTCGGATCGCGTCATCGCCAGCCCTTTCTTCGGCAGTGCACCATTGCACTCCAAACCTACCGGCGGCGCGCGCGTTGTGGGTAACCGGTGGCAAAAAGTCTGCAGGAAGAAGGCAAAGCAGAGCGCCTGCCCGGTGTCCGGACAGGCGCTCTGCTCAGTGGTGCTACGTGGCTGGGCTCAGACCCTATGCGTACGAGCCTGCGGCTCAGCCCATGCGGATGAACGTGGGGTTCGACTGCCAGATGGTGCGGAAGTCGACCACGGTGCCCGGCTTGGACGCGTCGATCATGGTGTTGCCACCGGCGTAGATCGAGACATGGCCGGGGGTCCACATCAGGTCGCCCGGCTGCGCCTCGGACGCCGGCACCTGCGTGCCGTAGCCCGGCTGCGCGCCCGACGAGTGCGGCAGGTTGATACCGAGCTGGCCGTAGACGTACGAGGTGAAGCCGGAGCAGTCGAAGCCGCTCGGCGATCCACCACCGGAGACGTACGGCACGCCGACGTAGCGGCTCGCGATGGAGATCACGGAGTTGCCGATCGCCGACGCGGGAACGTCCACCGAGGTGGCGGTGGCGGCGGCGGCCTCTGCGGCTTCCGCAGCCTCTGCGGCGGCCTCCTCTGCGGCCTTCTCGGCCTCTGCGGCGGCGAGCTCTGCCTGGTAGTCCTCGTTCTCGGCGGCGGAGACCACGGAGACCGCGGCCTTCTCGACGGTGAGCTCAGCGTCGGGCGCGACGGTCACGACGGGGGCGTTGGCCAGCGCCTCGCGAGCCTGCGACGTCAGAGCGTTGAGGTCGACCGAGTTCATCTTCGCGTGGCCGGACTCGACGGGCGCGGCCTGTGCGGCCATCGCTCCACCGAAGGTCGAGACGAGAAGTGCGCCACCGGCAGCGGCGACCGCGGTACGGCGGCCGACGGCGGCGTTCTGCGCGAGTTCGCTGAGGGGAGTTACTGGTCGTCGCGCAGCCCGATGACGGGCGCGAGTCGTACGTGCAGTCACGTATTACCTCTCCTTGTACGCCTTCGAGGTCAGCTGTCGGGTTCGGGTGGGAGAAATCACCCGGCCGTGCATCCCGAAGGAATACCCGGCTTCACCCCGAGGACGCACCCTGGCGCCCGTTGGTGGGTCCCCCGCCTCTGTCATGCGGTCGTTTTGGACCCCGGCCGGTGACAGAGTTCGGCGTCCGTCCGAGGACTCCCACGAATAACTCCGTGGGAGCGGTCCGAACGTACCGGACCTCTCCGCCGATGTCACGTTCCGGCAACGAATGCCATGACGTGTCGGACCTGCGGCTTCACGTTTCCGGCAAATCGGACGCTTTAAGCGGTCGCCACGAAGAGGTGGCGGGCCAGGTCTTCCCCGAGCTCGAGCGCAGTTCCCGCGCCGTCGACCGTCACCGTGTAGGTCCCGTCGTTGTGCTCGGCGGTGACGCGGGAGCCGGGCACCAGGCCGGCGTCCGACAGGCGCGCGAGCAGCTCGACGTCCGTCTGCAGTGGCTCCGCGATGCGGGTGAGGGACGCCGCGAGCGGCTCGCCCTTGATGCCCTTCTTCGCCGCAGCCTCGAACGCGGCGGGCAGCGAGATCACGCCGGTCAGGAACGGCACGTCGGTGTACTCCTCGCCCAGCTCCGAGAGGCCGGGGATCGGGTTGCCGTACGGGTCGTGGTGCGGGTGGTCGAGCAGGCCGACGAGGCGCTTCTCCACGAGGTCGCTCATGACGTGCTCCCAGCGGCAGGCCTCGACGTGCACGTGCTCCCAGTCGAGCTTGATGACGTCGGTCAGCAGACGCTCGGCGAGCCGGTGCTTGCGCATCACGCGCATCGCCTTGTCCTGACCCAGCTCGGTGAGCTCGAGGTGCCGGTCGCCCGTCACGATCACCAGACCGTCGCGCTCCATGCGCGCGACGGTCTGGGACACCGTCGGGCCGGAATGCCCCAGGCGTTCCGCGATGCGCGCGCGCAGGGGCGTGATGCCCTCCTCGTCGAGCTCGTAGATCGTCTTGAGGTACATCTCGGTGGTGTCGATCAGATCCGTCACGTCAGCTCCCGTCATGCGCACAGCCGCCCAGTCGCCCTGGACACGTGCGGCCCGGGCGTCGGCCCAGGTTCTAGTCTAGTTCTGTGCCACTGACTATCCCGACACAGCTGCTGCCCACCGACGGCCGTTTCGGCTCCGGCCCTTCCAAGGTGCGCCCGGGCCAGGTCGATCATCTCGTGGCGAACGCGCACGTGCTCGGTACGTCACACCGGCGGGCGCCGGTGAAGGACCTGGTGCACCGCATTCGTGAGGGTGTCACGGAGCTGCTGGGCGCGCCCGACGGATACGAGGTGGTGCTCGGCAACGGCGGCGCGACGGCCTTCTGGGACGTCGCGACGCTGTGCCTCGTCGAGCGCAAGGCCCAGCACGCGGCCTTCGGCGAGTTCGGGGGCAAGTTCGCCACCGCAACGTCGCGTGCGCCCTTCCTCGAGCCCTCCCAGGTGATCTCGGCGGAGCCTGGCTCGGTGGCCTACCTCGAGGCGGCCGACGACGTCGACACCTACGCCACCCCGCACAACGAGACCTCCACCGGAGCGATCGCTCCGGTGCGGCGCCCGACGGGGCCCGACGGCGCCGTCGTGCTCACGGACGCGACGTCCGGTGCGGGCGCCCTGCCCGTGGACCTCAGCCAGACCGACGCGTACTACTTCGCCCCGCAGAAGGCGTTCGCGGCCGACGGCGGCCTGTGGCTCGCCGTCCTGTCCCCCGCCGCCGTGGAGCGGGCCGCACGGATCGAGGGTTCGGGTCGGTGGGTGCCGGAGTTCCTGTCGCTCACGACGGCCGTGACGAACTCGCGCCAGGACCAGACGCTCAACACGCCCGCCGTCGCGACGCTGCTCCTCCTGGCCGACCAGGTCGAGTGGCTGCTGGAGCAGGGCGGGCTGGCGTGGTCGACCAAGCGTTGTGCGACGTCGGCCGAGATCCTCTACTCCTGGGCCGAGTCGAGGGAGTGGGCGACACCGTTCGTCACGCGCCCCGAGGAGCGGTCGACAGTGGTCGGCACCATCGACCTCGCTCCGGAGATCGACGTCGAGCGCGTGCTCGCCGACCTGTCGGCCAACGGTGTGCAGGACGTGTTCGCGTACCGGAAGCTCGGACGCAACCAGCTCCGCGTCGGGATGTACCCTGCGGTCGACCCGGACGACGTCGCGGCGCTCACCGCGTGCGTCGACTACCTCGTCGAAACCGTTTGACCAGCGCGATCACGTCCGCAATACCCCTTCGGCGGCGAGTTCTGGCTATTGTCCGGGGCACAGGGACTCTGTAACGTTTCCGCAACAGAGGGAACCATTCAAGGGGCTGTTCAAACACCATGCCAGTGATCGACCACTTCACCTTCGGGATCGTGACGCCGTTGCTGGCGTACGCGATCTCGTGTACCGGCGCAGCAACGGGCCTCGCGTGCACGTCTCGAGCCCGAGCAGCTTCGGGCGGGACGCGCGCCGCGTGGCTCGTGTTCGGCGCCATCGCCCTCGGTGGCACCGGCATCTGGGTGATGCACTTCGTCGCCATGCTGGGCTTCTCCGCTTCCGGCGTGACCATCAGATATGACATCCCCCAGACCCTCCTGAGCGCGGCGATCGCCATCGTCGTGGTCGGGGCGGGTCTGTTCATCACGGAGCTGGGCAAGCGCAAGCTGCCCGCGATGCTCATCGGCGGTGCCCTCGCGGGCGCCGGCGTCGCGGCCATGCACTACATGGGCATGGAAGCGATGCAGATGTCGGCGGAGGTCGTCTACAACCCGGCCTACGTCGTCGCCTCGATCGTCATCGCGGTCGTCGCGGCCACGGCCGCACTGTGGTGCACCGTGCACATCCGCGGCACGCTCGCCACGATCGTCGCAACTCTGGTGATGGGGTTTGCCGTGACCGGCATGCACTACACCGGCATGGCCGGCGTCTCCGTGATCAACCCGATCGACAGCGTCCCCGCCGGCGCCTCGACGATGCAGCTGCTCGTGCCGCTCGTCATGGCGGTGAGCGTCGTGACGTTCCTGCTCATCCTCGGGATCGGCCTCTGGCCCACCGAGGAAGAGCTGCGCACGCAGGCTGAGTTCGAGAACCGGCTCAAGGCGCACAGCGAGCAGGGTCAGCAGTTCGAGAACATCCGGCAGGAACCGCAGCCAGGTCCTGCGCAGTTCGCGCAGACGCATCGCGCGCACTGACTCGCGCCCGGCAGCGACGACGGAGCGCCCGTCCCCATCGTGGGGCGGGCGCTCCGCTCGTTGTGACCACACCCACGTACCGTTAGCAAGGCTAATGATCTAGACTGGCGTGGTGTCGAGCTCCCGCAGATCCAGTCGCAGCCCGGCCACTGTCGGGGGTGACCTCCGCGTCGCCCTGACCCGAGTCTCTCGCCGCCTGCGTGCCGAGCGCGGCGAGGCCGACCTCCCCGAGGGCCAGTTCGGAATCCTGACGGTGCTCCACAAGCACGGCGAGATGTCCCCCGGTTCCCTCGCCGAGCACGAACGAGTCCGACCGCCCTCGATGACTCGCGCGGTGAACACCCTGACGGAGCTCGGCCTCGTCGAGAAGGTGGAGCACGCGACGGACCGCCGTCAGGTGGTCGTCCGGCTCACCGCCGCGGGTTCGCGCGAGGTCGCCGAGACCCGGCGGCGCCGCGACGCCTGGCTCACCAAACAGCTGTCCACCCTGACCGGAGAGGAGAGAGAGATCCTTGCAGGAGCCAGCGAGCTCCTGATCCGGATCGCCGCTCGATGAGCGCAACTTTCGCCAGCCTGAAGTACCGCAACTATCGCCTCTGGTTCGCCAGCGCTCTCGTCGCCAACATCGGCACCTGGATGCAGCGCGTCGCCCAGGACTGGGTCGTGCTGACCCTTCTCACGAACAACTCCGGCGTCGCCGTGGGTATCGTCACCGCACTCCAGTTCATCCCGCACATCTTCCTGTCCGCCTGGGCAGGTCTCCTCGCTGACCGTGTCGACCGCCGCAAGCTCCTGATGCTCACGCAGGGCGGCATGGGCGTGCTGGGCCTTGGGCTCGGTGTGCTGGTGCTGTCCGGCGCGGCCGAGCTGTGGCACGTCTACGGGTTCGCCACCCTCCTCGGCGTGGTGAGCGCCATCGACGGTCCGGTGCGCCAGACCTTCGTCGCCCAGCTCGTGCCGACAGCGCGGCTCGCGAACGCCGTCGGGCTCAACTCGACCAACTTCAACGCCGCGCGGCTCATCGGTCCCGGTGTGGCGGGCCTGCTCATCGCCGCCGTCGGCACCGGATGGGTGTTCATCATCAACGGCATCGCGTTCGGTGCCGTCATCATCTCGCTCACGCGGATGCGCGACCTGAACGCCCTACCGATAGCCTCGCGCGCCAAGGGTCAGATCCGCGAGGGTCTCGCGTACATCCGCGGCCGCAGCGACATCGTCGTGATCATGGTGGTCATGGGCGTGGTCTCGACGTTCGGCCTGAACTTCCAGCTGACGTCGGCCATGATGGCGCGCGTCGAGTTCGGCCGGGGCGCGAGCGAGTACGGCATCCTCGGATCGGTCCTCGCGATCGGCTCGCTCGCCGGTGCTCTCCTGGCCGCCCGGCGGGAACGACCGCGGGTGCGGCTCGTGCTCGGCGCCGCGTTCGCGTTCGCGATCTCCATGGGGATCCAGGCGGTCATGCCGACCTACCTCGGGTACCTGCTGATGTGTATCCCCGTCGGCTTCGCGTCCCTGACCATGCTGACCTCGGCGAACGCCGCGATCCAGCTCTCCGTGGCCCCGGAGCTGCGCGGACGCGTCATGTCGATCTACGTGATGGTGCTCCTCGGCACCACGCCCCTCGGCTCGCCGGTGGTGGGCTGGATCGGCGAGGAGTTCGGGCCGCGGTACGCCGTGCTGATCGGTGCGGCGGCGACGCTCCTCGTGGCCGTGATCGCGACGGTGTGGGCGTACCGGACCTGGCACGTGCGCGTCCGCGCCCGGCTCTCCCGCTCGCACCGCATCCCGCGCCCGTACCTCCAGGTGACGTACCCCGAGGTGGACCGGAAGCCGGAGAGGCAGGCCTTGGCGGCCTGACCCCGGCCGCGCGCCGCCGCGCCCCGCTACCCAGCGATTGCGCCCGAAATCCGTGCGAGTTCGGGCGCAATCGCTGGGTAGAGGCGCACTTTCCGGTGTCCGAGCGCGACCACAACGGGGGTTCGGCGGCAGTTGTGCACAGGGGGCGCCGGCTGGGCTGCCCGCCCGGCTCGGCGCTGCTGGAGTGGGTCCCATGCCAAAGACCTTCACGATGCCCCGAGCGGCAGAGCCGCTCCTCCGGCGACAGGCCGGGCTCCTGTCCACGCTCCAGTGCGAGGAGCTCGGCATCGGGCGTGAGGTTCGCCGCCGCATGGTCAAGCAGCTTCGCTGGACCAGCCCGGCGCGGAGCGTCTACGACACCGATCCCGTGCCGCTCGGACACAGGGTCAGGGCCGACTGGTTCGATCACGTCGCGCGGTGGCGCACCTGGTTCGCCCTGCTGCTGCACGGCCCGGATGCCATAGCGACCGGTGGCTCAGCGCTCGTGCTGCACGGTGTGTCCGGTCTGCCCCGCGACTTCCCGCTTGAGGTCGCACGTCAGGACCGATCGCCGCGACGACGCCGGCACGGCGTCGCCGTCGTCGACTACTCACCGTTCCCTACGGTGACGATCGGTGACCGCAAGGTCGCCCGGATCGACCACGCCGCGGCGCAAACGATCGCCAAGCTCCCGCGCCAGAACGCCCTCGCCGTGCTCGATGACCTCGCGCGGTGGCACGGGTTCAGCCCGATCGACCTCGTCGCGCTCCACGACCTGGTCCGATGCCGACACGGTGCCGCCATGCTCCATGAGCTGTTCGGCCTGGTCGTCACGCGCTCGGAGTCGCCTGCCGAGTCCTTCGCCCGGTTGTCGTTCCATGACAACGGGGTGCCCCCGGACGATATCCAGGCCCTGATCGTGATGGACGGCAAGGTCGTGGCACGCGTCGACTTCATCTGGCGGCTGCCTGACGGGCGATGGCTCGTCGTCGAGATCGACGGGGTCGGCCCGCACAGCTCGCCGCAGGCGCTCGTCCGCGACGCCCCACGGCAGAACCAGCTCCTGGCGTCCGGGCAGGTGATCATGTTGCGTTTCAAGCCGGCCGACAACGACAAGCCCGGCGGCGTCGGCGCAGAGATCGCCAAGGTGCTGGCCGCCCATCATTGGAAGCCCGGCCAGTACACGGGCGCTGGCACCCGCATCGAGCTGCGCTCTCCCGCGCCTACCCAGTGATTCGGCCCGAACTCGCGCTGAGTTCGGACCAGATCACTGGGTAGAGCGCCGCACCTCGGCACCTCGGCACCTCGGCACCCGCCGCCCGCCGCCCAGGCCCGGCTAGATGCCTACCGCCGCCCGGATCGGGCCGATCAGGAAGTAGACGACGAACAGCGCCGCCGCCACCCACAGCAGCGGGTGGACCTTGCGGGTCTTGCCCACGGCGACCTTGAGCAGCACGAACGAGATCACGCCGGCGCCGATGCCGACGGTGATCGAGTACGCGAACGGCATGAGGATCATCGTGAGGAACGCGGGGATCCCTACCTCGAGGTCCGTCCAGTCGATGCCCGTCACCTGGACGACCATGAGGAACCCGACCACCACGAGCGCGGGGGTGGCCGCCTCGTGCGGCACCACCTCCACGAGCGGCGACAGGAACGTGGTCAGCAAGAACGCCACACCGGTCGTCACGGCGGCGAGCCCGGTCCTGGCGCCGTCGCCCACACCGGACGCCGACTCGACGTACGCGGTGTTCGAGGACACCGATCCTGCGCCACCCGACACCGCGGCCAGCGAGTCGACGACCAGGATCCGGGTGGTGCGCGGCGGGTTGCCCTTCTCGTCGAGCAGCCCGGCCTCACCGCCGATGGCGACCATCGTGCCCATCGTGTCGAAGAAGTCGGCGATGAGGAGCGTGAACACGAGCAGGATCACCGCCACGATGCCGATCTTGTCGATCGACCCGAACAGCGAGAACTGGCCGATGAGCGAGAAGTCGGGCAGGGCGACGACCGAGTCGGGCAGGGCGGGGACGTTGAGCGCCCAGCCGCCGGGGTTGTCCTCACCCCGCGCGCCGATGTTGCCGACGGCCTCGACGACGAGGGCCAGCACCGTCGACGCGATGATCGCGACGAGGATGCCGCCCCGCACCTTGCGCACCATCAGGACGGCGGCGAGCAGCAGGCCGAACGCGAAGACGAACAGCGGCCAGGTGCCGACCGAGCCGCCCATGCCGAGCTCGGTGGGGGTCGCCAGCGACACGGGGATGCGCACGAAGCCGGCGTCGAACACGCCGATGAACGCGATGAACAGGCCGATGCCCACGCTGATGGCGACCTTGAGCTCGCGCGGCACCGCGCGGAACACTGCCTCCCGGAAACCAGTGACGACCAGGATCAGGATGACAAGACCCTCGAGCACGACGATGCCCATGGCATCGGCCCAGGTCATACCGGGCAGCGCGGCCACCGAAAAGGCGACGACGGCGTTCAGGCCGAGCCCTGCCGCGAGCGCCATCGGGAAGTTCGCGACGACCCCCATGAGGATCGACATGATGCCGGCGACGAGGGCGGTCGCCGCGGCGATCGCCGCGAGGTCGCCGACGCCGTCACCGCCCCCGAGGAACTGCCCGGTCCCGTCGGCCACGTTGCCGAGGATGAGCGGGTTCAGCACCACGATGTAGCTCATCGTGAAGAAGGTGACGAGCCCGCCGCGCACCTCCGTCCACACCGTGGATCCGCGTTCGCTGATCTTGAAGAACCGGTCGATGGCGCCACGCGCCTGGGCCTGGTCGTGAGCCATGGTCCGATGTTGCCCTTCGTTACCCGATGTTGCCTGATGTCGTGCTGCCCACCGCGGTCCGGAGCATCTGCTCCACGGCCGGCACCTGGGTCAGCACGTAGCCGGCGCTGAGGTGGTGGTAGTCCCGGTAGACGGGCTGGTCCATGTCCCCGATGGTGCAAACCTGTTCGTCACAGGTCTGCGCCCAGACACCGTCCCAGGTGGTGACACCGTACTTCGTCCACGTCTCAGCGCTGATCCGGGGCAGGTCTCCGTTGGAGGCCTCGGCGTCCGCGCGCGGGATGGTGCAGTCGCCGACCCCGTCCAGGGGGCGGGTGAGGCATTCGAGGGGGTCGATGTCGAGCTGGGGGTTGTCCTCGACCGCCACCACGGTGGGTGTGATGGCGGTGAGGTGCGCGAACAGCTTGTCATTGGCGTTCGCCCAGGTGGTGCGCGCCTCCTCCACGGTCATCCCGGTGCCGTCGGGGTGCTCCATGCGGCCGGCGTAGATGTGCGCCTGGCTGACGACGACGGCGTCGGGCCGCAGGTCCTCGACGACCTCCACCGACTCGGTCTGGAAGCTGGAGCACGGGCCGCGCTCGGCAGGCTGGTAGACGTTGACCTCGGCGACGGGGCAGCCGTGCCGCCAGTGGACGGCGAGGCGCAGTCCCGCCTTGGTCGCCGCGGCGTCGAAGGCGGGGATCCACTGCATGGCGTGCGAGTCGCCGAGGAGCAGCACGGTGGTGTCGGCGGAGACGTCGCCGAGCAGGCAGACGTCGACACCCCTCGTCGTCTCGGTGTGGTCCGTGCATCCGTAGGACTCCGGTTCGCCGCCGACCTCGACCGCGGTGGCGTAGGGCTCGTTCTGCAACACGGCTCCGGTAGCCACACGGGTGCCGACGACCGTCGCGCCGACGGTGAGCCCGATCGCCACGGTGACCGCGGCGGTGCGACGCCACGACCTCATCGCCCCGCTGAACCGGATGGGATTCTCGACCCAGCGGTAGGTGGCGACCGCGGCCCCCAGCGCGGCGAGCGTGGCGAGCACCTTGAGCCAGATCGCGTCGTTCTGTACCGCGGCGGTCGTGAGCACGACGAACGGCCAGTGCCACAGGTACCAGGAGTAGGAGACGTCGCCGATGCGCTGCAGCACCGGCAAGCCGAGCACGCGGTCCACCCAGGTGCCTGACGTCGGGATGCTGCCGGCGGCGAGCACCAGCAGCGCACCGCCGACGGGCAGCAGCGCGATGCTGCCGGGGAACGGGTCGGTCTCGCGGACGAGCGCGAAGGAGAGTGCGAGCAGCACGAACCCCGCGGTGCCGAGCAGCGTCCGGAGCAGGCGGGGCCGCAGCCGGGACCGCTCGGCGAGCCTGCCCCAGGGCAGCGTCGCGACGAGCGCGGCGCCCGCGAACTCCCAGGCGCGGGTCGGCAGCACGTAGAAGGCCCAGTCGGGGGCGGTCGCCGTCAGCCAGACGGACGTCGCCAGCGACACGACGAAGGTTCCGGCGAACAGCGCCTGCAGCATGCGGCGGGCCGGCACGCGGGTGCGCCGGGCCACCGCGACCGCCAGCAGGATCAGCAAGGGCCAGAGGATGTAGAACTGCTCCTCGATGCCGAGCGACCAGGTGTGCAGGTAGGGGCTCGGGGTGACGGAGTCGGAGAAGTAGCTCTGCCCCTGGTACGGGAACAGCAGGTTGGAGACGAACAGCATCGCTGACGCGCCGTGCCAGGCGAGCCGCCCCCACACCAGCGGGGACAGGACCAGGACGCTCGCGAGCATCGTGACCGTCACGACGAGCGCGAGCGCTGGCACGAGGCGCCGCATGCGGCGGGTCCAGAACTCGACGAGGTCGACGGATCCCGCACGGTCCACCTCGCGCAGCAGCAGGGAGCTGATGAGGTAGCCGGAGATCACGTAGAAGACGTCGACGCCCGTGAACCCGCCGGGAACCGAGATCCCCGCGTGGTAGACGACGACGGCGAGGACGGCGATGGCGCGGAGCCCGTTGATGTCCGTCCGGAACGCGTGGCCGGAGCCCGGTGCGGTGGGCGCGTCCGCACCGGTTCCGCGGGGTCCGGTGGACGCTCCGGTAGGTCGCTCGACGGCGGTGGTCGTCGCCTGCGCCAATTTTTCTCCTGCGGTCGTTCCGGACGGGTGCGCGGCTCACACCATAACGGGAGCATCTGGTGGCCTTGACCGGGTATCGAGGAGGGTGTGAGGAGAGTCGGCTCAACCGAGGAACACGTGCGAGCAGATCAGGACGGGGGACGCGGCCGTTCCGCCGTCGCGCACGCACCCGATCGCGCCGCGCAGCAGCTCGGCGTTCACGAGGTTGTCCCGGTGCGACGGCGAGTCGAGCCAGGCCTGCACGACGTCCTGCGGCGGGCGCTCCGTGCGGCTGAGGTTCTCCGCGGCGATCGTGTCGCCGGGGCAGCTCTGCTGGACGGGCGGGAGCGGCGCGTGCACGAGCTCCGGCGCACCGATCAGCGCCTCGGCGCGGTCCACGGCGACGGCCTCGAGGCAGGTGTCGTGCTCCAGCGGCGCGACGTCCAGCCGCGCCCTTGCCTCGTTCACGTCGGCCTCGAGCGCTGCCCCGTACTGCTCCGGGTCCGCCAGGTCCACGGTGCCGGAGACCTCGGGCCCGAGCGGGCCGGCGTCCGGCGCCGCTGAACAGGCCGAGAGCAGCACGGCGACGGTCAGGATCGGGACGGCGAAGCCGGTCGGGGTGCGGCGCACGACGTCGATTCGACACCGCGCACCCGCCGTCCACAACCGGAGGCGGCGCGCTGCCCGCGGCACCCGCCCGCCGGACCGGCGCCGTCAGCCGAGGAACACGTGCGCGCAGATCATGACCGGAGCGGCGGGGTCGCCGCCGTCGGGCACGCAGGCGACCGCACCCCGCGTGAGGTCGCCGTTCAGGATGTTGGCGCGGTGCCCCTCGGAGTCCATCCAGCCCTGCGCCGCCTCCGGCGGCGCCCACGCGCCCTTGGCCAGGTTCTCCGCCACCGCGTTGGTGGGGCAAGCCTCGAAGATCGGGCCGAGCGGTGCGTGCGCCAGCTCCTTCCCGACCAGCGCGGCGGCTCGCTCGAGCGCCACGTCGTACGCGCAGGCGTCGTGGGTCAGGGGCGGCAGGCCGTTCGCCGTGCGGTGCCCGTTGACGGCGTCCTCCAGCGCGGCGGCGTACTGCGCGGCGTCGCTCAGGTCGGCGTCGGCCGACCCCTCGTCCCCGGCCCCGCCCGCCGAACCGCCGCTGCCGCCCTCTGACCCGCCGGTGCCACCGGAGTCTCCGGAACCCGCGTCGTCGCCCTGCTCCGCGTCGTCGCCCGCCCCGGGCGCGGCCTCGCGGTCCCCGCCGCGCGACGCCGAACCGGTGGGTGCCGGCTGCACGTCGACCGCGGCGGACTCCTGGGTGTGCTCTCCCTGGATCGAGCCCACCGAGGTGGGCTGCGGGGAGGGCGCCACCTGCACGGGAGCGGCCGCGCTCACGACCCCTGGGGCCATCCCCGGCGCGGGCATCGGCTCGGCGCCCGGATCGAGGAGCCCTGCGCACGCCGTCAGGCACGCGGCCACCGCGGCGCCCAGGGCTACGCGGGCGACGGCCCTGGGCAGGGCGCGCCGCGGCCGGGACGCGGACGACGTCGTGCAGCGCGCTGGGGACACAAGTCCGGACAATACCGGCGATCTCGGCGGTGGGGAATGGTGCGGACGCATCTGCGACAGGACGCCGCGGCCGACGGCCCGCCGCTGGGGCACCGCGGCGGCCGATCGCAGCCGGTCGCGACTGCGGGGCTCCGGTCGCACGCGGCACATTCATCGCATATTTTTGCGGGGCACCAGCGCCCCTTTCCCGGCCGACCAGCTGAGGTCTTCTGATGTCCGGAACGAGCACGAGCAGCACGCCCTGGCACGACCGTCGAATTACCTTTGTCGGCGGTCTGCAGCGCAGTGGAACCACTCTTGTCGCCCGCATCATCGGCGCGAGCGCCGACGCCTCAGCACTGACCGGAACCGGCGCCGTACTGGACGAGGGCCAGCATATTCAGGACATCTATGCTGGCGGTCTCGGCAATACGTCCGAATGGTCGTTTCACCCGCAGGCGCACCTCACCGAGGAGGACGCGCGGCGCGTGCCCGACGCCGGTGCGCGGCTCTGGCAGAGCTGGTCGCCCTTCTGGGACCTCGACCGCACCGTGCTCGTGGAGAAGTCTCCGCCCAACCTCACGAAGATGCGCTACTTCCAGGAGATCTTCCCGAAGGCACGCTTCATCGTCGTGACACGACACCCCGTGGTGCAGGCGCTGGCGGTCCGGAAGTGGGCCACGCGTAGCCGTGGGCGGTTCACCTACGGCTTCCCGCGGCTCGTCGAGCACTGGGTGCACGCGCACGACGTGTTCGCGGAGGACGCGCTGCACATCGAGAACCTGCTGGTGCTGCGGTACGAGCACCTGATGCGCGATCCCGCGCAGCAGCTCGGCCGGGTCGCGGAATTCCTGGACATCGAGCTCGATGCCGAGGCGGTCGGCGCCGTCGACGTCGGGCGCGGCAACCGCTACGCGGAGCTGTGGCGGACCGGTGGCCGAGGCCAGCTGGCGGGGCGGTTCCGGAGCCACGTCGGGAATCTTGGTTCCCGCAGCGGCACACCGCGGGCCGACCTGCTCCGCGACGTCACCGACGCCGCGCTGCTCCCCCGCTATCGCAACGTGGTCAACGAGCATCTCGGGGACCGGATCCGTGCGCACGGGTACGACCTGAGCACGCTGGACGAGGCCGCCCCGTGGGCCCCGGTGGTCCGCGGTGCACCGGCGGTCCTGGCGGCCGACACCCGATGAGGAGAGATCAACCTGGTGCTCGGGACCCAAGATCGCAGCGTCACCGGCCCGGCGGATCAGCCGGGCCGTCCGCTCCCGCCGGCCACCGCCGTCGTCGCAGGGTCGCCGGACCCGTCGATCAGCACCGCTCTGAGGACGTCAAGGTCCTGCCTGTCGCAGCGGACGGCGGCCAGCCGCCGGGGACGGCCGGTATAGAGATGACAGGTCACGAGCATCGGTGGTCCCGCGTGCCGGCCTGGCCGCTGCCAGGCTGCCACGCCGTGCAACGAGGATGCCGCGACCGTCGTGATGCGCTCGACGGAGAACAGCGTCGTGTGCACCATGACGTCGGCGACCGGATCGAAGTGCAGCTCAGCGGTGAGGAGAGCGCCCACGGCACGAAGCAGTGCGAAGGAGATGAGCGCCCCGACGGCCGACCAGAGGACCGGTGTCGCCGCCATCACCTGCATCAGCCAGAACACCAGGGCCGGAACCGTGACGAGCCCCAGCGTGGACATGCTGCTCCGCACCAACGCTCCGCGTCCCTTGGCGCGGTACGTCCGCTCGGTCAGGAAGCTCCTGAGATGCCTCCGGACCAAGGCGTCCACGACCAGGACCGAGACCGAGGGCACGATGAGGTTCGTCCCGAGCCCGCCGGTCGCGTCCCGGGTGACCACCGAGAGCCGGGCGCGGCCCATCAGCCGCTCGAGGAAGTTCCGCTGGACCGTCACGCCCACGACCGCTCCAGGGTCCACCACACGTTCGCGGGCTTCGATCAACCCGTAGCGGATGGCCAGCCGGCCATCTCGGAGGGCCGTCACCCGGAACCCGTGGAACCGCACGACCGTACCCACGACGCCGACCACCATCGCGCCGAGCGCGGCCACGACCCCCACCCACACGACGCCGAATCGCTCGGTGACCCCGCCGAGACCGGCAGCCAGGTCGAGGGTGTCGATCGCCTCCCACGCGGCCATCAGCACCACCGGCGCCAACAGGAGCGCCTGACCGTGCGCGAGGCTCATCAGGGCCAGGCCACGGCGGTCGAGCGCGTGGATCAGCGTCTCCTGGGCGGCGTCGCTCGTCTGTGCGGCGGCGTCGTCGAGCAACGAGCCGCTCGGCTCCGCGGGGACGTCTGCGTCCCGCCCCGGGACGTCTGTGTCCGGTCCCGGACCGGCGAACGTCAGCAGCCGGGACAGCAGGGGATCACCATCAGGAAGGGCACGGAGCACCACCTGCGCCGATTCCTCGCCCGCCTGGATCAGCGTCACACGGTTCAGCTTGAAGAGCCGCAGGTACCACGGCCTCCGTGTCTCGACGCTCTTCACACGAGACCAGGCCATGGTCCGGGTACGACGTGCGAACAGCCCGCTCGTCACCGATACCCCTGTGTCGTCGACGACGTAGGTGACGGACAGCCAGCCGTATACCGGTCCCACCAGGCGCAGCGCGAACGCGACGAGCATGGCGACCAGACCAGCGGTCCGGAGCTGACCGTCATCGCGTGCCGCCCAGGCGGACAGGGCGACCAGGAGGAGAGCGAGGCTCGGCAGGGTCTGGACGAGCTCGGCGGCGACGAGCGCTGCCGGAGCCCGTGCCCCGGCACGGGACACGGGCGGCATCAACCGACCACCTCGCTGTCGGCACGCCGGTCGAGTACCGCGCGACGAATGCGCTCCGCCCGGTCCGGCGGCAGCGGGCCGACCCCGTCGACCGCGAGGAGACACGTGAACCGAACTGTGACGAGCCCCATCGACGCCAACAGCGGCCCTTGGACGGTCTCGACATTGAGGATCTGCGCGGTCGGGATCGTCGCGGACCTGCGGAACAGGCGGCCCTGCGCCACATAGACGAACTCGGGGGTCACGGTGAAGGAGTAGTTGCGGAACTGGACCCTGTTGAGCACGAGGACGTCGAGCACGACGCTGAGGACCACGACCGGAGCGACGACCCAGGGCACCCAGAAGAGCATCCACTCCGCACGGAAGATCAGCAGGACACCCGCACAGGCCGCCAGGAAGAGTCCGCCGCCGATCATCGAGCGGATGTTCCAGTAGCGGATGGTCGAATCGGCCAGACGTTCCGTGCCCGGATCGCCGGCCACCGGAAGCTCCGCGCTCATTCGTCCGTCTCTCGTCGTCGCCGCACGGTTCGGACCATCCCGCACGACCTAGCTTCCCGTCCAGGAAAGTGCTGTGCACGAGCAAGAGCACACCGGACCGCCGTCACGCCACCAGGGCCCCACCCGTGGCCGTCGTGTACGCCTCGATCACGCCGTCGTGCAGTGCCGACTCGTCCATCGCGCCGACGAGCCAGTCGCCGGCCTCGATCATGTGCGGGCGCTCCTCCGGGTCCTCGACGGCGGCATGAGCGGCGAAAGCAGCCTCCGCCGGGGACTCCACAGCGGTGAGCCGCGTGCCCTCGAAGGCCGGTATCTGACGCACGATGGTCGGCAGACCGACGCGGGCGGCATCCAGCACGCTGATCGGGAAACCCTCGTACGAGGCGGAATGCAGGTACACGTCGGAGGCCGCCATCTGACGCATGACGTCGTCCGCCGTGAGCCGGCCGGTGACCTCGACTCCCGTGTCCCTCAGCGTGTGCACGAGGGTCTCGTCACCCTCGCCCAGCCACCGGAAGTGCAGGTTCAGGTCGAACCGGCGAGCCAGCCGGGCGGTCTCCGCGAAGAACCTCGGGTCGTTCTGTGCCATGACGCGGCCGACCATGGTGACGGTCCGCGGGTTCGTCGCCACCACCCCGGACCGCTTGCCCGCCTCTCGCACCGCCGCGGACGACGGGACGTTGGGAAGGCGCACGATGTTCCGCGCGCCCAGGGACCGGGCGAGGCGCTCCTCGCGCGGGCTCACGACGGCGACCACCGTGCCGTTCGCCACCAGCGCCCGCTCCAGGACTCGCAGCCCGCGACGGACCAGGCCCGAGAGGTCGGACCGCTCGAAGGAGTAGCAGTGCGGTTGGTGGACGACGGGCACCGGCAGCCTCCGGACCCGCGTGTACAGCCCGGCCCAGCCCGAGTGCGCGTGCACGACGTCGGGCACCGTCTCGTCGACCGCCTCGCGGACCGCGCGCACCCGTGCGACGAACCCGTCCGGGAGTGCTGCCGTGCTCCGGTAGGCGCCGTGCCCCTGGGTGCTCTCGGCACCGGTGGACAGCAGGTGGTGCTCGGCCTCGGGGACCAGCTCCGTCATGCGGTCGATCGCGCGCCCTACGCCGTCGGAATAGTGGTCCGTGACATGCAAAATGCGCAACTGCGCCCCCTTTATCGCGTGCCGAGATTCGCCCTTAAATGGGCATAAACCCCAGCGGGCGCGATTCCACCGAACCTCAGTCAGATTACCAACGGAAGCGCAGGCAGGCGCGGCAAAGAACCCCTTGTACGACGCAGACCGGCGCGCTTCTCTCGGCCGGCCGAACCGAACGCTCGCGCCTCATCAGGGGAACACGTCGAACGTCGCCGAATACTTCAGGATCATTCGGCGGCACTGATTCCGTCACTGCCTCGGGGTTACGCCGACAGCCGACGGCCTGGTCGGCCCGTACCCCTGGTCACGGGCCGACGAGGTGGGGCACCACCTTGCGGTACGCCTCGGCGTGCCGCCGACCGACTCGTTCCCAGTCGCGCTCGTCCAGGTGTGGCCGCGTCCCCCGCTCACGGGTCATCCGCGCGACGGCGGTCGCCCGCAGCAGGTCCGCCGGCTGGAGCACGCTGTCGAACATGAGCACCCAGCCCTCGCCGACCTCCCGGGCGAGGGCGTCCGTTGCGGCGCTCCGGGGTACGAGCACGGGACGGTCGAGCGACAGCGCGAGCAGCGCGGCACCGGAGTTGTGCATGTCCTGGTAGGGCAGCACCACGAGCTCCGCACGGCGCACCTCCCGCGCGAGCACGTCGTCGGGCACGATCTCCAGCCTCGCCTCGATACGGTGGTCGGCTCGCGCGGCCGCCTCGATGTGGTCGGCGAGCGCCGCGTCCTGGGACCTGCCGACGACGGTCAGGCGCATCACCGGGTCGTTGACCGCGCGGAACACGTCGAGCAGCCGTTCGACCCCCTTGTTCCGGCGGATCAGGCCGAACAGGAACAGCCGGCCCGGCTCCGCCCTCGTACCGGGGTCGGGTGGGAACACCGACCGGTAGTGGCCGTGCGGGATGGTAGCGGCGCGCACTCCGGGCGGGAGCGGCGTCGTCGGGTTGAGCCTGATCCACAGGGCGGTCCGGCGGTCCAGCCTCTCCAGGAAGGACCTCGCCAGCCGGTCGCCGGACGCCTGCGGCGCGACGTCGTGCACGGTCCGCACGACCGGCGTCTCGGTCAGCTCGAGCCGGAGCAGGAGCGTGTAGGCGAGCGCCGCCTTGATGACCCGGCCGACGGGCGTCCGCTCCCGTACGAGGAGCTCCGGCCAGTGCACGTGCAGCACGTCGTACGCGCCGAAGACCGCGCGGGGCCACGAGAACGTGAGGATCGCTATCTCGGGCGGCGCCGCGCCGATCATGTGGTCGACGTACTGCGTGGTGCCGTTCGGGGCGGGTAGCACGTGCAGCACGCGGATCCGCGCACGGGCGGTCGGCTCGACACCTGCCGGTCCCTCAGGACCGCCGGTCCCGCCCCTGCCCGCTCGCCGCACCATGCCCCTTTCCGCCGAGACGCACAGGAATTCAGAGCGCTGAACACCTGGCAGTGGCTGTAGATCGTATTCCGGCGGCCTGGAGCGCGCACCCGGGACGATCAGCCGGTCGTTACCCGGTTCACCCAGGACGCGCGGAAGGCCAGGCCGACTTGACGCGCTCTTGTCCGTACAATGGCAAGGTGCCAACGATCCGCTCCCTGCTGGCGCACCCCGAGGAGCGCCGGCCGAGCCCGCCTGCCCCGCGCGCCGATCTCCTCAAGGTCTTCGGCGCGGGCATCGGGCTGTTCGCGATCGGCCTGGTCGTGGCACTGATCCTGCACCTCACCGGCCGGGGCAGCGTCGAGGCGATCGCGATCTGCGGCACTGGCATCGTGCTCGGCGGGCTCGGCCTGCTCTGGGCGCGCCTCCGGCGATAGGCCGCAACGACGCCTGCCGGAGGTCAGCTCCAGGCGCGCTCCGCGCTCAGCTCCTCCGCGCGGCCCGGGTCGCGCAGCGCCGCCTCCAGCAGCAGCACGTCAGCGCCCGTGAGCTCGGCCAGCGCGCGGGCGAGCGTCTCGGGCGAGGTCGCGTGCGCGACACCCGGGCCGCCCGCCCCCGTCGGGTCCTCGGACACCCACCACGCGACACGGGTGCCGTCGACCGTCAGGGCGTCGTGGCGGCGCCAGGTCTCCGGCGCGCCCGGTGCGAGGGCCTGGACCCGCGGGTCCAGGCCGACCGGCTCCCCTGGCTCGTCGGGCGCGAGGTCGGAGCCGCCCTCGTACGGCAGGTCCAGCAGGTCGGCCAGCCGCTCGGCGACGTCGGCCGGGGCGGGCACCACGGGGCCGAGCTGCGCCCACCGAGGCATGGCGGCGACCGCGAGGTCGTCGGTGCTCTCCACCGTGAGGCCGCCCGGCCCGAGCGCGGGCAGCCGGGGCGGGGAGATCGGTCGTGGGTCGTCGGCTCGCGCGAGCGCAGCCAGACCCGTCCAGACTGCGCGTGCGACGTCGGCGGACAGCCGCCCCCGCACCTCGGGTAGCCGCTCCAGGACTCTCGTCCACTCGTGTCCGGGCAGGTCAGTCAGGTCGTGCAACCCGCCGAGCGCGGCCAGGAGGTCGTCACCGAGGCCAGCGGTCTCCGACGGCGCCGGTGGCAGCAGCGGGGTGTCGCCGAGCGCGAACGGCCCACCGAGCCGGCGCCGCAGGAACCACGCCGTGTACGACAGGGCCTCCCGGCCCGGGGCGTCCGGGGAGCGCACGGGGGTCAACAGGGCGCGGCGCAGCTCGGGTTCGGCGGAGAGTCGGCCGAGCGCCGACGCGAGCGGGCTCTGCGCGGCGTCGGTGGCGTCCCCGAGCGCGTCGAGGTCCGGCACGGCCGCCACGTCACCGACCCACGCACCCGGGCCGAGCTCGTCCGCGAGATGTTCGAGGTACTCGTCCCAGTCGGACAGCCAGCCGGCGGGGTCGTCGGGCCCGTAGTCGGCGTCGTCCCCGTCGTCGGCCGTCACGACGTCGACCACCCGGTAGACGCCCAGGTCGGCGCGGGCACCGGCGGCGGCGAGGGCCGCCGGGCCCCAGCGCCCGACGACGTCGTCCCGCATGCGGGCGAGGTCCAGGTGCTGGGCCGCCCACGTCCCCGGCAGCGCTGCCTCGCGCAGCGGGACGACGTCGTCGTCCGCCACGACGGGCAGCTCACCCAGCCAGAACGGAAGGTCGGCCCCTGGCTCTGCGGCGGCGAGCCGGACCAGCTCCAGCACCGCGGCGACCGTCTCGGCCGGGGTCGGACCGGCGAGCGCATCCGGGTCTTCCGGCACCGGCAGTGACGTCGGTCCTGCCGTGGACAGCACCGCCGCGAGGCGCTCGGCGTCGTCGTCCAGCACGTCCTCCGCCGCGACGAGCGCCGTCGACCGGACGGCGGGGTCCGCGAGCAGCCCGCGCGGCGTGGTGGGCGCGGCCCCGGCCCGCTCCAGCAGTGGGTGTGCGGCGTCCGGGTGCACGACGCGGACGCCGAGGGCGCGGGCGATCCCGGCGAGGTGCGGCGTGTCGAGCAGCACGGTCCCGCGGGCGCCTCGGGCCGTCCGGCCGTCGGCGAGCGGGAGCGGCGCCCCTGCGACGGCCTCGAGCACCGCGTGCTCACCGGCGTGCGGCGCGAGGGCGGCGAGGGCCGTGTGCACCAGGCCGGGATCGGGCGGCAGCACCTCGACGAGGTCGGCGAGATCGACGGGGCCGGCGCCCAGCGAGCGCGCCAGGGCCTGGTACCGCACGGGAACGGTGACCAGCGCAGCCGGGGCGCCCGCCGCGAGGGCCCTGGCGAGCGTGGGGTCCTCGCCGAGCGGCCCGGTGAGGAAGGCCGCGGCCCTCGGTGCGACGCGCTGCGCCACCCCGACGGCGTCCTCGGTCCGGGACGTCGGGTCCGGTGCGCCCGACCCGGGCGTCGGGTCCGGTGCACCCAGGCGGAGGATCGGGGTGTCGCGCAAGGCGGTGTCGGCCGACGCACGGATCGCGGCGTCGATGTCGCTCGCCGGGAGCCCGGTCGGCACCAGCCCGAGGACCTCGCGCTCGGCACCGAGGTCGCCCAGGAACGCGGCGTAGGCCAGCCCTGCCTCGGCTGCCACGCGGTCCGACGTCGGGCCGGGGAGCACGCCTCGCCGCCCGGGGTCGAGCGGGAACGACGCGATGAGCAGCGCCGGGAAGGTGAGCCGGACGTCCGTCGGGGTCGGCGCGTGCAGCACCGAGCTCTCCGCTGCGCGGCCCCCAGTGGTGGGCAGGGCCCAGAGCACCGACCAGTCCGGGCGACGCGCCTCGGTGGGCAGCGACTCGTCAAGGTCCAGGGCCCCGGAGGCCCGGTGCACGCGCCACCGCGACCCGACGTCGCGCAGTACGCGGTGGGGCGGCGACGGTACGGAGCCCGGCGGGCCAGAACCTGGTTGACCTGCAAAGTCGTCCTCGATCACCACTTCATCGAGGGCGGGGAGGGCGAGCAGGAGGGCGTCGTCGAGCGCGGCGAGCTGGGCGCTGACGGCGGCCACGGCGTCGGCGTCGCGCAGCAACAGCTCGACCACGGTGTCCGGTTCGTCCGGTGCGGTCCCGGGTGCGGAGAACGGGAGCCGCAGCACAGGCAACGCAGCACCCCGTGCCCTGGCTTCGCGCCCGAGGTCGGTCGGCTGCCGAGCGTCGGCATCAAGGTCGGCAGGTTGCTGGGCGTCGGCATCGAGATCGGTCGGTTGCATCGAGATCGGTCCATCGATGGACCGATCTCGATGCAAGGGACCGATCTCGGCGCCGGCCTGTGCCAACAGACCGAGCTCCGCGCGCGTCGCGGCGAGCGAGAACCGCACGCCGCCGTCCCGGGAACGGACCAGCACCTCGTCCGACACGGAGCGCACGGCGGCGAACCCGACACCGAAGCGCCCGACGACGTCGGCGGTTGCCGGGGCCGCACCCTGCAGCTCACCGGTCTTCGCCGAGGCGCGGAGGGACGCCAGCGACGCGACGCCGTCGGCGTCGAGGGGGGCACCTGTGTTGGTGGCGACGAGGCGCCAGCCAGCACCGACCGGCTCCAGACGCAGGGCCAGCCGGCCCGGCACCCCGGCACGCGCGGCGGCGTCGGCGGCGTTCTGCGCCAGCTCGACCACCACCCGGTCGCGGTAGTAGCCGCGTGCGTGGTCCTCCTCGGAGTTCGCGTCCTCGCGGAAACGCGTCGGTGACGCACGCCACGCCTCGGTCACCGCGCGCCGCAGCGCACCGGTGCCGAAGGGGTCGTGGGTCACGCGGGAGACGTGTCCTCGTTGGCCGGGGTCTCGACAGGCTCGACCACCGGCGCAGGCTCGACCAGCGGCGTGGCCTCCACCAGGTGCTCGTCGATCAGCGGCGCCGGTGCCGGCCAGTCGGTCGGGTGCTCCTCGACGTCGGTCTCCGAGTGCGCGCCGCAGCCGTGGTCGAGCGAGACGACCTTGCCGTCGTCAGGCGACCACTCGTTGGCGCACACCCCGAAGAGCTGTCCCATCGAGCCGGACAGCGGGATGAGGAACGCGCAGGTCATGCACTCGGCGGCCGCCGCGACGGCGCCCGCCGTGGTGGGGCCGCGAGAGCCGCGGTACCAGCGCTCGGCGGCCTCGTCCCTGCCCTGCGGGGACAGCACGCGGGTGCGGGCGAGCGCGAGCTCGTCGATCGCCACCTCGTCCACCTCGGAGTCGCCCGTCGAGGTGTACCCGGGCTCGAGCCTCGGGTCGTCGGCGCGGAACGGCAGCACGTCGCCTGCGCCGACGTCGCCGGGGCGCAGGCGCTCGGACCACGGCAGCCAGGCGGGGGCGAGGATCGCCTCGTCCCCCGGCAGGAGCTCGACCTCGCTGATCGTGGCGGTCCGGCCGCGCGGCACGCGGGTCACCGTCACCGTCCAGTGCCAGCCGCGGTAGCCCCGCATCGTGGCGGCGAAGCGGTGCGAGGCGACCCGCTCGTCCTCGAAGACGGTGCCGAGGTGCTCCCCGACGTCGTCCGGCCGCTCCGCGACCTCCTGCGCGGCGGCGCGAGCAAGCTCGGCGGCACCGTTCAGGACGGCGTCTCGGCTTGAGCGTGCGGCGACCCTCCGGGTGAGTGTGCGGGTGGCGGGCGCGATGGTCGTGACCATGTTCCTCGGGACCTCGTGGGGGTTCAGGCGTCGAAGTCGTCTGCGACCTTGCGCAGCATCTTGGCAAGCGTCTCCGTGTTCTTCGGATAACGCCCCTTGCGCAGGTCATTTGCTACGCGGTCCAGCATCTGCGTGAGATCACCGACGATCACAGCCATGTCGTCGGCGGACTTCCGCTTCGCTTTGGCAACCGACGGGGCAGCGTCCAGCACCTTGACCGCGAGCGCCTGGGGACCGCGGCGGCCGTCGGCCACCCCGAAGTCCACCCGGGCGCCCGGCTTGGGCACTACGCCCTCGGGCAGGGCGGAGGCGTGCAGAAATACCTCGCCTCCGTCCTCGTTGGCGATGAAACCGAAGCCTTTGTCGGTGTCGAACCACTTGACCTTGCCGGTGGGCACTACGACCTTCTTCTGTGCTTGTCAGTACTACTCGTGGAAACTGCTCAGGACGGCCTGGTTGCTGCGAGCTGAGCGCGCCACCTCCGGCCGGAAGTACCAGGTTACCGGGCGGAAGCCTGACACGTCGCATGCATTGGGCACTCTTCGCCCGCACCGAGCCGTCCGAGCCGGGTCCCGCAGGCCCGCCAACGGGTTCTCACGCCCGGATCCCGAGGTCCGCGCCGAGCCGGAGCGCCACCTCGTCCAGCCACGCCTCCGGGTCGGTGACCGAGCCCACCAGGTGTCCGAACAGCTCGAACGAGAGCGTGCCGAACAGGGCGGTCCACGCCATGAGGGCGCGGCGGACGACCTCCGGCAGCTCGTCGTCGGACAGGTCACTGTCCGCCATCAGGCCGTGCTCGGCGATGAACGCCAGCGCGGGAGCGACGATCCCGGGGTCCGCGCCGGCCGGGGCAGCCGGCACCACGGGCGGGCGCGCGCCCGCCGCGTAGGCGTCGCCCACGATACGCACGAGGACCCGCACGACCCGGGTGGCGGGGTCGACGGTGTCCCGCGGCGCGGCGTAACCAGGCACGGGGGTGCCGTAGAGCAGCCCGAACTCCCCCGGGTGCGCGACGCACCAGGCCCGCACGGCACGAAACGTGGCGAGCCAGCGAGCGGCGGTGTCCGAGCGGTCGCTGACGCCGGCGTCGGCAGCCTCCGCGGCGTGCCCCAGCTCGTCGTACGCCTCGATGAGCAGCGCGGTGAGGAGGGCGTCCCGGCTCGGAAAGTACCGGTAGACGGCGGAGGAGACCATCTCGACGTCACGCGCGACGGCGCGCAGCGACAACGCGGCGGGACCGTCGGTAGCCAGCCGTGCTCGGGCCGAGTCGAGGATCTCGCGGGTGATGGCCTCGCGGGCGAGGGCACGGGCGGTGCGGGCCGGGCTCATGCCTCACAGGCTGCCATGCTGGATCACCGCACACAAACGCGAGCACCGCTCTTGCCAAGGAGCAGCTGCTCATGCCACGCTTGCGGCATAGCGAGAGCACCGCTCTCAGAATGGAGCATCGATCATGGCTGACCACCACCTCATCGTCGGCGCCGGTCCCATCGGCCGCCACGTCGCCGCCCTGCTCGCCGAGCGGGGCTCCCGCGTCACCGTGGCGAGCCGGTCGGGCCGCAGCACGGGGATCGACGGCGTCGAGCACCTCGCCCTCGACGCGTCGGACGCCGACGCGCTGACGCGGGCCGCCGAGGGCACCGACCACCTGTACAACTGCGCCAATCCTGCCGACTACACCCAGTGGGAGCGGGTCTGGCCGCCGCTCGCCGCGTCCCTGCTCTCGGCCGCCGAGCGCTCCGGCGCCGTCTACGCGATCACCGGCACGCTCTACCCGTACGGCCCCGTCGACGGGCTCATCTCCGAGGACCTGCCCGACGCCGCCACGGACCACAAGGGCCGCCTCAGGGCCCGGATGTGGGCAGCGGCCAAGGCGGCGCACGACGCCGGGCGGATCCGTGCCGTCGAGATCCGCGGGTCCGACTACATGGGGCGCGGCGTCGGCGGCAACGGCCACATCTCGCGCCTCGTACCCGACGCGCGGCAGGGCAAGCGCGTCACGATGATCGGCCGCACCGATCAGCCCCACACGTTCACCGACGTGCTGGACGCGGCCCGCACCCTGATCGCCGCCGCCGAGGACCGGGGCGCCCACGGCCGCGTCTGGCACGTGCCGAGCAACCCGCCCGTCACACAGGCGCAGGCCCTGACGGACGTCCTCGCGAGCACCGGCAAGCCGCCCGTGAGGATCTCCGCCCTGCGCGGGGCGGCGCTGAACGCCATCGCACTGGTCTCCCCGTTCATGCGCGAGATGCGCGAGCTCGGCTACCAGTGGGAGCGCCCGTACGTCCTGGACGACTCGGCGGCGCGCGCCCACTTCGGCATCACCCCGACGCCGTGGGAGGAGGTCTGCCGCCGCACCGCACAGGGCTGACGGCGGCCGGGGCGTGGACCGGCCGAACTCCGGCCCGGGAAACCCGCGTAGCATCGTCAGGATGGCCTCCTCGCTCCCCGCAGCGCCGGCGGCGGCCACGCGGCACTTCGCCGACGACCTCCGGCAGCGCTCGGACACCGCGCTCGCCGCGCTCCTGCGCGCCCGTCCTGATCTCGCCGCACCCTCACCCTCGACGCTCCGGTCGCTCGCGGCCCGTGCCTCCAGCCGCACCTCGCTCGAGCGCGCTCTCGCGCGCGTCGACGCCCTGACCCTGCAGGTCCTGGAGGCGGTGCTGGCCCTGGAGCCGGTGTTCCGTCCGGTGCCCGAGCGCTCGGGACCTCGCGAGGCCCAGGAGACGCCACCCGACGAGGCCACCGGTACGGCGCCGCTGGCCGGTCCGCTCAGCGTCGACGTCGTCACGTGGGCACTGGGTGGTTCCGCGGAGGACCTGCCCCGCGTTGTCGCCGCCGTCGGCCTCGCCGTCGAGCAGGCTCTGCTCTGGGACGCCGGCGGCCAGCACGGCGCCGCCCTCGACCTGCGCACGGTGCCCGGCCTCGACGAGCTGCTCGGCCCGAACCCCGCAGGCCTCGGACCGCACCTCGACCCCGTCCCGGACGGGCTGCCCGAGGCCGTCGGGCACGCACTCGGCTCCGCCCCGGGCCGGACCGAGACCGCCGTGGCGCTCGACAAGCTCCTCGCCCAGGCGCCCCCCGGTGCTCGCGCGATCCTCGACGCGCTCGCCTGGGGGCCACCCGTCGGCGTCGTGCCACCAGCGGGCTCCCGGCCACGGGACGCAGTGAACTGGCTGGTCACCGCACATCTCCTGGTTCGGTCCGACGCGCGGCACGTGGTGCTGCCGCGTCTGGTCGGGCTGGCGCTCCGCGACGGGCACACCCACCGCGAGCCCCGGACCCTCCCACCCGAGCCGCAGGGCCGCGCCGTGCACACCACCACCGCCGACGCCGAGGCGGCGAGCGCGGCGCTGGAGCTCGTCCGGCGCGTGCGGCTGCTGCGGCAGGCATGGGACGAGAACCCGCCGTCGGTCCTGCGGGCGGGCGGCCTGGGCGTGCGCGACCTGCGCCGGGTCGCGACGCAGCTGGAGACGGACGAGCAGGCGACGGCGTTCGTGGTCGAGGTCGCCGCGCTCGCCGGCCTCGTGCGGGACGACGGCGACGCGCCGCCGTCGTACGTGCCGACGGTGACCGACTGGGACGACCTGGACGACGCCGCCCGCTGGGCGCGGCTCGTCGAGGCCTGGCTCGTCTCCCGCCGCGCACCGTGGCTGGTGGGCTCGCGTGACGACAAGGGCGCGCTCCGTGCGCCGCTGTCGCCCGACCTGCAGCGGCCGTGGGTCCCCCGGCTGCGCGCCGGCGTGCTGGGCGTGCTGGCGGGCGAACCTGCCGGTGACACCGTCGTGGCCCCGGCATCCGAGGCGGTGGTCGAGGTGCTGACCTGGCACACGCCTCGCTCCATACCGCCGGCCAGCGCCGTCGAGGGCCTGCTGGCCGAGGCGGAGTGGCTGGGCGTGACCGGTGCGGGTGCGCTGTCGACGCCAGGCCGCGCCCTTGTGCTCAGCCGGCCCGACGGGTCGGACGCACAGGTCGCTCCGGTGAACCGTGCGTCCGACCCGTCGGGGGACGGCGGGCCCGCCGGCGCGCTGCGGGCGGTCCTGCCGCACGAGGTCGACGAGATCCTGCTCCAGGGCGACCTGACGGGAATCGTCCCCGGCCGGCCGTCGCGGGACCTCGCGCGGCTGCTGGACCGGTCGACCGACGTCGAGTCCCGGGGCGCCGCGACGACCGTGCGGTTCAGCCCGGCCTCCGTCACCCGGGCGCTCGACCAGGGCGAGACGGCCGACGGCATGCTCGACGAGCTGGCCCACCGGTCCCCCGTGCCGGTCCCCCAGCCCCTGGAGTACCTGATCCGGGACACGGCTCGGCGGCACGGCGCGGTACGGGTGGGTGCTGCGTCGTCGTACCTGCGGGCCGCGGACGCCACGGTGCTCGCGGGTCTCGAGCACGACCCGACGCTCGTCGGGCTCAACCTGGTGCGGCTGGCGCCCACCGTGCTCGCGGCCTCCGTCCCGGCCGCCACCCTGCACGAGGCGCTGCGCAAGCGAGGTCTGGTCTCGGCCCTCGAGGGCTCGGACGGGCGGGTGCTCGTCGCGCGCAAGGGCGTGACGGGCCGGGCCATGCCGGCTCCCCGCTCGGCGGCCGCCATCCGGACGGGTACCGGGTCCGACGTCGCCGGCCGCGCTCCCGACCCGGAGGCCCTGGTCGCCGAGCTGCGCGCGGTCGAGGACGCCGCGCGGGCCGGAGCCAGGGCGCGGGCCGACGCCGCGGAGGTGGCGCGGTCGGTGGCGACGTCCGGCGGCGGTGTCCCGATGCGCGGCTACCGGGTGGTCGCCGGCGTGCCCAGCACCGAGCCGAAGCGGGAAGGGCCACGGCCTGGCGCCCTGGAGCCCCTCGCGGCCGCGGACGCACCCCGTCTGGACCGCGCCGTGACACCCGTCCCCGCCATCGGGACCGACCCGCCTGACGACGACGCGGGAACACAGCACCCCGCCGACGGGTTGGCATTGCTACGCGACGCGCTCCGCGACGGTTCCACGGTGATCGTCGAGGTCGCCGGACACACCGGCCGGCTGGAGCGCCGCGAGCTGAAGCCCCTGAACCTCGACGGCGGACGGCTGCGTGCTCTCGACCCGGACCGAGAGGCCGAGCTGACGATCGCCGTCCACCGCATCGCGGCCGTCCTACCGACGTCGCCCGCGCCGTAAGGCGCAGCAGAGCAAGACCAGAGCAAGACTGAGGGAGTATCCATGCCCGACGGCCCGTTGATCGTGCAGAGCGACAAGACGCTCCTGCTGGAGGTCGACCACCCGAGCGCCGAACAGGCGCGCCGCTCCATCGCACCGTTCGCCGAGCTTGAGCGCGCGCCGGAGCACGTGCACACCTACCGCCTCACCGCGCTCGGCCTGTGGAACGCGCGCGCCGCCGGCCACGACGCGGAGCAGGTGGTCAGCACGCTCATCGAGTTCAGCCGCTACCCGGTGCCGCACGCGCTGCTGGTCGACGTCGCCGAGACGATGGCCCGCTACGGGCGCCTCCAGCTGGTGCAGGACCCTGCGCACGGCCTCGTGCTGCGCTCCACCGACCGGGCCGTCCTCGCCGAGGTGCTGAAGTCACGACGTACCGCCGGCCTGGTCGGCGAGCGCCTGGACGACGCGACGGTGGCGGTGCACCCCTCCGAGCGCGGCCACCTCAAGCAGGTCCTCGTCAAGCTCGGCTGGCCGGCCGAGGACCTGGCCGGCTACGTCGACGGCGAGAAGCACCCGATCGAGCTCAACCACACCACCGAGCCGCGGACCTCGCACGAGAAGGCCTCCGCGTGGGAGATGCGGCCGTACCAGGCCCAGGCCGTCGACGGGTTCTGGCACGGCGGTTCGGGTGTCGTGGTGCTGCCCTGCGGCGCCGGCAAGACGATCGTCGGCGCCGGCGCGATGGCGAAGTCGGGCACGACGACACTCATCCTGGTCACCAACACCGTGAGCGCCCGCCAGTGGCGCGACGAGCTGGTGCGACGCACGAGCCTCACCGAGGACGAGATCGGCGAGTACTCCGGCGCCCGCAAGGAGATCAAGCCCGTCACCATCGCGACCTACCAGGTGCTGACCACCAAGCGGAAGGGCGTCTACACGCACCTCGAGCTGCTGGACGCCCGCGACTGGGGCCTCGTGCTGTACGACGAGGTGCACCTGCTGCCCGCCCCGGTCTTCCGGATGACGGCGAACCTCCAGGCCCGGCGTCGCCTCGGCCTGACCGCCACGCTGGTCCGGGAGGACGGCCGCGAGGACGAGGTGTTCAGCCTCATCGGGCCCAAGCGGTTCGACGCGCCGTGGAAGGACATCGAGGCCCAGGGCTACATCGCCCCCGCCGACTGCGTGGAGGTGCGACTCACGCTCCCCGAGAGCGAGCGCATGACGTACGCGACGGCCGAGATGGAGGACAAGTACCGGCTCGCCGCGTCGGCGTCGGGCAAGAAGAAGGTGGTGGAGCAGATCGTGGCCCGCCACCCGGACGACCAGGTCCTCGTGATCGGGCAGTACATCGACCAGCTCGAAGAGCTGGCCGAGCACCTCGGCGCGCCGATCATCACCGGGGCGACCACCAACAAGGAGCGACAGCGGCTGTTCGGGGCGTTCCGCGAGGGCGAGATCTCACGGCTCGTGGTGAGCAAGGTCGCCAACTACTCGGTGGACCTGCCCGAGGCGTCGGTGGCGGTCCAGGTCTCGGGTTCCTTCGGGTCTCGTCAAGAGGAGGCACAACGCCTCGGGCGCATCATGCGCCCCAAGGCCGACGGCCGCACCGCGCACTTCTACGCCGTCGTCGCGCGGGACACCGTGGACCAGGACTTTGCCGCCCACCGGCAGCGATTCCTGGCCGAGCAGGGGTACGCCTACCGCATCGTGGACGCCGAGGACCTGGACGAGTCGCCGGCCGACTCGTCAGCCCTCTGACACGGGTCCTGCGCGTGCTGTGAAAATGGGCTTCACGCTGGTCGTTTACCTGAGGATTCATTGCAGATGCGCAACAGTGCCCTCTCCGATTGCGAGGTCTTGAACTCGGGGTGACGATCAGGGCGTGATCGAGTCCTCAGCAAGGCGCGAGCATCCGTACCAGCCACCTACCCGGGCCGCCGGGGGATGGGCCGTCGTCGCCTTCGCAGGCCTCGTCGGGATCGCCCTGGCGGCCACCGCCCAGGCGGCCAACGCCACGGTCGCCGCACCGGTGGAACCACGGCCGTCCGTGTCGCCACGGCTGTCCGCCGCGACCCAGGCAGAGCTGATGTCGGACGTGCTGCCCGCGTCGCCGCCCATCACGATCACCGATTCCGTGACGGACGGCGCCGGCCTGCTCAGCGACACGGCACGCCAGGACGTGCGGACTGCCCTCGACCGGCTCGCCGACGAGTCAGACCTGCGCCTGTTCGTCGTGTACATCGAGAGCTTCGACGGTACCGAGCCCGTGGACTGGGCCAACGCGAGCTCGAACCAGTCCGGGCTCGGCACGGAGGACCTGCTGCTGGCGATCGCCACGGCCGACCGCGAGTTCGGCCTGTCCGCGCCCAGCAACGTCCCGCTCACCGCCGAGGAGCTGGGTGCGGTCGACGATGCCGTGGCTGCCGCGCTCGCGGACGAGCGGTGGGCGCCCGCCGCGATCGATGCCGCCGACACGGTCCGGCAGTCCAGCGTGGCCACAGTGAGCCCGCTCCTCATCGCCGGCATCGCCGTAGGTGGCCTCCTGGTCCTGGCTGGCCTCGGATACGTCCTGTGGCGCTTCGTCGGGTCGCGGATGCGGCCCCGCCTGACCCGGCTCGCAGCCCCCTCCCCGGCTTCCGGCGAGCCGACGCCGGACGAGCTCGCCGACCTGTCCCTCACGGAGCTCGACGAGCGTGCCGCCACGGCCCTGGTCCGCATCGACGACGCGCTCAAGACCTCCGAGCAGGAGCTCGGCTTCGCCCGCGCGGAGCTGGGCGCCGACGCGACGAGGGAGTTCGAGCTGATCCTGGCGCGCGCCGCCGGCGACGTCCGGCAGGCGTTCGTGATCCGGCAGGAGCTGGACGACGAAGAAGCCGGAGCCGGGCCCGAGGGCGCCGCACGGCGTACCCGCCTGTCTCGCGTCGTCGCACTGTGCGAGAGCGCCGCCGACACGCTCGACGCGCGCACCCGCGCGTTCGACGACCTGCGCCGCCTGCAGCAGCGCGCGCCCGAGCTGCTGGCCGACGTCGACGCCCGTGAGCCGGAGGTCGCCGGCCGGGTGGCCGTCGCGCGCGCCACCCTCGACCGGCTCGCGGAGCGGTATCCGCTGGACACGCTGGCGATGGTCTCCGGCAACCCGGAGCAGGCCGAGCTGCTGCTCCTCAATGCCAAGGAGGCGGTGGGCGCCGGACGCTCGGTCCTGGAGTCCGGGCAGAAGGCCGTCGCCGTCGCGCACGCCCGGGGCGCGCAGAACGCGCTCGGCCAGGCGGTCATGCTGCTCGACGCCGTCGACGCCATCAAGCTGCACCTCGAGGAGGCGGCCGGCCGGCTCGACAAGTCGATAGCGTCGCTGACCCAGGACGTGGTCGCCGCCCGGGCCGTCGAGGGCGACTTCGGCGTCACCCTTGCCCGCACCGCCGCCCAGGCCTCGCTCAAGCACGTCGAGATGACGCGCGAAGGCGGTGACCCGCTCGCCGGGCTGCAGCGCATCGCCGCGGCGGAGGCCTCGCTCGACGCCGCCCTCGCCGAGACGCGGGACGGCGCCGAGGTCGCGGCACGGGCTTCGGCGCTGTTGCGGGACACTCTCCGCCGTGTCGACGAACAGCTCCGGCAGACCGCCGACTTCGTCGCCACGCGGCGCGGCGCCATCGGCTCGGCGGCCCGGACCAGGCTCGCGGAGGCGGCCCGGCTGGGCGACGTCGCCCGCTCGCACCAGCCGGCCGACCCCGCCGCGGCACTCGGTGAGGCCCAGCGCGCGAACCAGCTCGTGCAGGAGGCCGCGCAGCTGGCCCGCGCGGACGCCGACGTCGTCGTGACGACGACCGACGAGGTGGGTCCCGAGGCCGGGACCGGCGAGGCGAACGGCCCCATCACGGGCGGCATGCTGCTCGGCGGCATCCTGCTGGACCCGCACGTCGTGCGCTCCCGCAAGCGGGTCGCCGCGGCGCGGATAGGCGGCGGGTTCGGCGGCGGCGGGTTCGGCGGCGGGCGTCCGGACGCGCTCCGAAAGCTGGGCACCGTCCGTGCCTGGTGGCCGACGCCGGCGCGGTAGCGCGTCTCTCGGCACGTCCCCGTGGTCCCGGGACGTCCGGGGATCGGTAGGTTGTCCTCCCGATCCCCTGGCCAACAGGGGTCGGACGATCCCTCTGGAAGGTAGCCACACATGAAGAAGCTCGCCCTGCCCGCCGTCCTGCTCCTCGCCCCGCTGCTCGCCTCCTGCGCTGCGGCAGCGCCCGTCGACGACGCGGCGTCCACCGCCCCGCCGCCCGCCACGGCCGGCGAGGTGCACTGGTCGTACCACGGCGCGGAGGGCCCCGACGAGTGGAGTCACCTCACCGACGACTTCGCCGCATGCGAGGCCGGTGATGCGCAGTCACCCATCGACCTGCCCGAGCACGCCGACGAGAAGCTGACGGAGCACCCGAGGATCACGTCGTCGCCCACGGTCGGCGAGTCGGTCGACACCGGCCACACCGTCCAGCTCGTGCCCGACGGCGACGCATCCGAGATCGAGTGGAGGGGCGACGAGTTCGACCTCGCTCAGGTGCACTTCCACCTGCCCTCCGAGCACACCGTCGAGGGCCGGACGATGGACGCCGAGTTCCACTTCGTCCACACCGCCGAGGACGGGCAGGTACTCGTTCTCGCGGTGCTCGCTGAGGAAGGCGGCGCGGAGAACGAGGGCTGGCAGCCGTTCATCGACGGTGCGGCCGAGCCGGGCACGGACGACCTGCCGATCGACGTCGCCTCGATGCTGCCGACCGACCCGACCTTCGAGGAGTACGGGGGCAGCCTCACGACGCCGCCGTGCACCGAGGGCGTCGAGTGGGTCATCTACCACGAGCCCGTAGAGCTCTCGGCGGAGCAGATCGCCGTGCTCCGGGAGAAGTACGACGACAACGCCCGCCCGGTCCAGCCCCGGGGCGACCGAGAGGCGCACGAGGGCACGATCACGGTGGAGCAGTGACCAGCCGTTGAGCTGAGTGGTCGGTAGAACGTCAGGAGGTCGGCAGCCCGGGCTGCCGAC